>JALQWD010000158.1 GCA_023260175.1 Candidatus Nanopelagicaceae bacterium
TAATCATTATTGGCATCCCGACATTCTTCTTTGGCCAAGTTTGGTACGAAGCGCATTTTCCAGATCGAGTTAGCGCAGATTATGCAGTTGTCATGGGTGCAGCTCAATACGATGGCAGACCAAGTGATGCACTTGAAGCGCGATTAGTTGAAGCAAAACGTTTGTATAGTGCTGGTCTAGTAAAAAAGATTGTGACAGTTGGTGGCGGCGCACCGGGGGATAGATATACCGAAGCTCGCGCTGGAAGAATCTGGTTAATTCAAAATGGAGTTTCTCGTAATAACGCAATAGAAATTGGAAATGGTCGAGACACTATTCAAAGCGTTAAAGCGTTTACAGATTATTTCAAAAAGAATGGCATCAATAACATCATCATTGTTACCGATCCATATCATTGCAAGCGATCAATCTTTGTTACTGAAGATTTAGGTATTCAATCAACTTGTTCGCCAGTACAAGCTGGTCCAAATTCCTTGAATAACTCCTCATTGCGATATTTATGGCGTGAAGGAAATGCATATATTGCTTATCGCACGCTGGAAAAGCTAGGTATTCACGTCAGCGATCACCTTGAGAGCACAGGTCTTTCAGCTATTGGATTGGGTTAGTAGGCTAATTACTATGTACGAACCAAGAGATAGCGAACGCTTTATTGTCGAACCGGCAAAGCGTCCTGGTCGTACCGAATTCATGCGCGATCGCGCACGATTAATTCACTCAGCAGCTCTACGTAGATTGGCAGCAAAAACCCAGGTTGCAGTTCCTTGGGAGAATGATTTTCAGCGCACACGTCTTTCGCACTCTTTGGAGTGCGCACAGATAGGTCGCGAATTTGGCGCATCACTTGGCGCCGATCCAGATCTAATTGATACCGCTTGCTTGGCGCATGATTTAGGGCATCCACCATTTGGTCATAACGGGGAGACCGCTTTGGCGCAGGTGGCAAAAGATATTGGTGGCTTTGAAGGTAATGCGCAAACTTTTCGAATCCTCACACGACTTGAAGCTAAAACTTACAACGGAGATAGAAGCGTTGGATTAAACCTCACTAGAGCGTCTTTAGATGCATGCACCAAATATCCATGGAGCGCATCTGTTAATCCAAAGAAGTTTGGTGTCTATACGGATGACCAAGAAATTTTCGATTGGATGCGTTTGGGCGCGCCTGAGAATCGACGAACTTTTGAAGCGCAGATTATGGATTGGTCTGATGATGTCTCTTACTCAGTTCATGACTTTGAAGATGCAATTGTTGCAAGCCAGCTAAGCGTTCCTGAAATTGAAAGCGATATCTCTGAAATTCATGCAATCCTTGAAAAAAGTTATTTGGAATGTAGCAAAACAGAGACCGAAGCGGCTTTAGAACGACTACAAAAATTATCTTGCTGGCCCAAAGATTTCGATGGAATGCATCGAGATCTAGCAAGGCTAAAGGATTCAACTAGCCAACTAATTGGTCGCTTTGTTCTGGAATCCGAACGCGCCACTCGTGAAAAATATGGAGCTGGCGAACTAAAGCGTTTTGATGCCGATCTAGTTGTTCCTCGTGAACAGTTGGTAGAAGTGGCTTTGCTTAAGGCAATTAGCGCTTTCTATTTGATTCAAGCTCCTGAAGCGCAAGCTAGATATGCAAAACAGCGAGAAGTTATCTACGAATTGGTTGAGATGATTCAAGCTGCAGGCCCGCAAGTATTGGATACCGTATTTCTAGATGCTTGGCACAATTCGCCAGAAGGTCGCTTACGCGTAATTGTGGACCAGGTAGCAAGCCTTACCGATCCAGCGGCATACGCCCTTCACGCTAGATTATCTTCATGAGCGGAATGATCAAGAACGAAGATGTCGCGTACTTACGCGAAAATGTTCGTATTGATGAAGTCGTCAATGATTATCTTCCGCTAAAGCAAGCAGGCGGAGATCAGAAAAAAGGTTTATGTCCTTTTCATGACGAGAAGTCACCTTCGTTCCATGTAACTTTATCTCGAGGTTATTTCCATTGTTTTGGTTGCGGCAAAGGTGGAGATGTCATCAAGTTCCTTATGGATATCGAACACATCTCTTTTGTTGAAGCTATTGAAAAGCTAGCTGGACGTGTTGGTTATCAATTAACTTACGAAGGCGGCAAGAGCGATTACAAGCCAGGCCTCAAGAGCCGTTTAATTGCTGCTAATGAAGCAGCGCAGAAATTTTATGCTGCCCAATTAAATACTCCCGATGCACAAGTTGGCCGCGACTTCTTATTAAATCGTGGTTTTGATCGCACTGCCTGCGAAAGTTTTGGAGTCGGATATGCGCCAGATCAATGGGATGCCCTAACCAAGCATTTACGTGCGGCTGGATTTACTGGCGAAGAACTTGAAGTCGCTGGTCTTTCTAAAGATGGCCAGAAGGGCATGATCGATCGCTTTAGAAATCGTTTGGTTTGGCCGATTCGAAATATCACTGGAGAAGTTGTTGGCTTTGGCGCACGTAAGCTATCTGAAGAGGATCAAGGTCCGAAATATTTAAATACCTCAGAGACTCCAATTTATAAGAAGAGCCAAGTTCTATACGGTTTAGATCGCGCCAAGAAAGAGATTGCAACTAAGCGCCAAGTAGTAGTTGTTGAAGGCTATACCGATGTAATGGCAGCTCACTTGGCTGGAGTAACAACCGCCGTTGCTACATGCGGAACTGCTTTTGGTGATGACCACATCAAAATTTTGCGCAATTTACTCATGGATGATGATGCTTTCCGAGGCGAAGTTATCTTCACCTTTGATGGTGATGCAGCTGGGCAAAAAGCAGCGCTTAGAGCCTACGAAGATGATCAGAAGTTTGTAACTCAAACATTTGTTGCTGTTGAAGCTAGCGGAATGGATCCTTGCGAATTGCGTCAAGCGCATGGCGATGCCGCTCTTAGAGATTTAATTGCAAGTCGTATTCCGCTATTTGAGTTTGCGATTCGTACTGAATTAAAGAAGCATGATTTGCAAACTGCAGAAGGACGAGTCAATGCGCTTGCAAATACGGCACCTATGGTTGCAAATATCAAGAACAAAGCACTTCGACCAGAGTATGTAAAACAACTTGCGTTATGGCTAGGCATGGATGTGGATCCGGTTCTTAATGCAGTGAGCCATTTATCTGGAAGAATTACTTCAGTTAAGAGCGAACCAGTTGTTGGAAATTGGCGTCCTGATCCAAAAGAACCTACTTTAATTTTGGAGCGCGAAGTGCTAAAAGCAAAACTTCAGGTGCCAACTCTGGTAAAAGGTTGGGGAGAGCTTCCTGCAAATTCATTTTCACATCCTGCATACCAAGCTATGCGCGGCGCAATTGAAGCAGGTGCAAAGCTAGAAACTATAGAGAATGAAGATCTTAAATCTCTATTTACAGAATTATCAGTTGAACCAATTCGTTCAGATGGCGAAATTTCAGATCGATATGTCGAATCAATCGTTGCGCGATTACATGAGGTCGCGCTTTCTCGCACTATCGCTGATGCCAAATCAAAGTTGCAGCGCGTCAGTCCAACTGATGGCGAATACGAGGGTCTATTTACTGAATTGGTAACACTGGAAACCGAGCGCCGTAATTTGCGCGAAAAGGCGCTCGGAAGCTTTTAAAAAAGGCGATTTTTACCTTCGCGCGCCTTGTTGTAGAGTTTGCCCTCGCAGCATTCCCTGATAGCTCAATGGCAGAGCAGCCGGCTGTTAACCGGCAGGTTCTTGGTTCGAGTCCAAGTCAGGGAGCTTTTCAATTTAAACCATTACTCTTTCCCACATGGCATATCGCCCAAAATCCATCTCAGCCTCTTGGCGTGCGCAGAGCCCGGCTACCAAAGTACTTCGCGCTTGGCTTGGACTAACTTGGGTTTATGGTGGATGGGATAAGGCAACCGATCCAAGTTTTCTAACGCCTGGCACCGTTAATTACATTGGTAACCAGATCCGTAATATGGCGGAGATTTCTCCACTTGGCCCACTGCTTACTCATTCATTGGAACATGCAACATTAGTTGGTTGGTCGGTCTTGATTGCTGAGTTTGCAACAGGAATAGCAACTTTACTTTTTATTGCTCCAAGGTTCTTTGCCTTTGCGGGATTTGCAACTTCAGTTGGACTTTGGCTGACCGTAACTTTTAGCGTTAAGCCATATTTCATTGCCAGCGATACCGCTTATGCAATTATGTGGCTTTCATATTTTTTAACTTTGTACTACCAGAACAAAAGGATTGATCTAAACATGGAACGTCGTGGCTTCTTAAGACTCGGAAGTTTATTTGGAATTACTGGTGGCTTTATTGGCGTAGGACAGTTATTCCAGAAACCAATGGCACATGCAGCTGCGGGTAAGAAAATTGTTAAATTGGAAACTTTGCCAGTAGGTAGCAACTTTAAATTTAAAGCTTCTAACGGAGAACCAGCGATGCTCTTTAGAACCAAAGCTGGCGTTTTTGCCTATTCATTAGTATGCACACATCAGGGTTGCACCGTTTCACTCCGAGGAAAAAAACTTTCTTGCTCATGTCATGGAGCTTCTTTTGATCCCTACAATGGCGCAAAGGTGACGGGTGGCCCGGCACCTCGGCCGCTAAGCGCAGTAAAGGTCAAGATTTCCGGCGCCTATGTCGTTGAAGCCTAAAATTTAATTTAAATTACAGAAAATCTCAGGAATTTTTTAGGTATAAAAGGCATTCTCTAGGCATGAACATTCTAAATAACACAATTACGAAGGTCGGCATTGGTTTTGCAGCGGGCGCCATCCTTGTGGGTGGAATTTCAAATGCTGCACCCTCTATCACTCCTAGCGCTAAAGTCTGCGTCAGTAACTCAACAAATGCAATTTATTTAGCCAAAAATGGCGCTTGCCCTACTGGACAGAAATTAACATCAATCGGGGGCATTTCTATTGATGTATCTGCAATTGCAACTTTAGCCGGACCAAGTGTTGTATCAATTGAAGAGACACTTGCAAGTGGTTCGGGTTCAGGTTCGGGATGGATATATAAATCGAATGGATCTGTAACATATATAGTTACAAATAATCACGTGGTGCAAGATTTTGCACTTTCTGCAAGTGGCGGCAAATTAACTGTCGAACTAAATAATGGCGATCAATACAACGCAACTATCGTAGGTCGCGATTCAAATTATGATTTAGCGGTTATCAAAATCTCTAAAGGTAATCTTCCAGAGCTCTCACTTGGAGATTCCTCTAAGTTGGTAGTTGGAGAACCGGTAGTGGCAATTGGTTCACCACTTGGGCTTTCATCAACAGTAACCAGTGGCATCATCTCGGCTCTAAATCGTCCTGTCACAACTGGATCAACTGGCCAAGAGAGCTATGTGAATGCTATTCAAACTGACGCTGCGATTAATCCAGGCAACTCCGGTGGAGCGCTGCTAGATGGTAGTGGTCGTATTATCGGAATCAACTCTGCGATTGCGACGCTATCAAGCGGTACATCGGGATCAATTGGTTTAGGTTTCTCAATTCCAATTTCGGAAGCTAAGCGCACAATTGATGAATTGATCAGCACCGGTAAATCAACTCGACCTGTGCTTGGAATCTATTTCGACACTACTTACACAGGTGTTGGCGCAAAGATTGGCAAGTTAAGTGCCGGCGAAGGCGCTGAAAAAGCAGGGATACCTGTAGGCGCGATTATTAAATCAATTGATGGTGTTCGTATTACTGATGAAGTTGCCGCAATTGTGAAGATTCGCTCATATGCACCAGGTGCCACAGTTAGTGTGGGTGTTGAACTTCCTTCTGGTAGTAATAAGACTTATTCAGTCAAGTTAGGAACAGCACCAAGCAATTAATCAGTAATTAACATTCTCGAAATAGCGCCATGGGTATAATTCATCCATGGCGCTATTTCGTTTACATATAACTCTTCCTGATCGTCCAGGTTCGCTAGGAGCAGTGGCATCTGCAATCGGCTTTGCCGGCGGCGATATACGCGGACTAGTTGTGGTTAAAAGCGAAGAAGGCAAAGGCTACGACGACATCACGGTTGCTATCCCAGGTAGCGATCCAACAGATTTAGTCCAGGTACTAAGCGCTATTGGTGGCGTAGAAGTAATCTCCGTACTGCCAGTTAATTAACTTAGAGAATCTCTGCGCCTTCAGAAGGCAGAGAGGTAAAGAATCTCGGCGCTTTAAAACTATTATCGGAGAAAGCTTTAGTTACAGCATTCTTCACTTTATCAATCTCTGAAACATTGACCAGCGCGATTGCGCTGCCACCAAAACCGCCACCAACCATTCGAGAACCAATTGCGCCGGCTGACAGCGATGCATCAACTGCCACATCCAATTCAGGACATGAAACGTTGTAATCATCGCGAAGTGAAATATGTGATTGATTAATTAATTCTCCGGCAGCTTTGAAATCTCTATTTTCTAGGGCTGAAACACAATCTAAAACTCGGGCGATTTCTGTTACCGCATGGTGCGCTCTGCGGTACTCAATTTCAGTTAATTTACCTTTATTTGCTTCGAGTTCGGAAATAGATAATTCACGCATAGTTTTGCCAAGCTTCGAAGCTGCTGATTCGCATGCTGCGCGACGCTCTGCATATCCGCCATCTACTAAAGAATGGTGGGCTTGAGTATCGATAATTAAAAGCTCTAAACCGCTTGCTGCTAAATCCATAGGCACTAACTTGGTTGAGAGATCACGGCAATCAAGAAGTAGGGCATGGCCACTTTTGCCCATTAGAGAGATTGATTGATCCATGATTCCGCATGGCATGCCGACGAAATCATTTTCTGCCTTCTGGGTTGCTCTAGCTAAATCGCGGATATCTAGATTTAATTTAAATAGTTCGTTTAACGCTGTCGCGATACTGCATTCAAGCGCTGCAGAGGATGAAAGTCCTGCGCCAAGTGGCACTTTGCCATCTACATAAATATCCAAGCCATCTTTAATACCTAGCGCCCAAATAACACCAAGCGGGTATCGTTCCCACTTGCCGCTTTCGCCTGGCTTTAAATCAGAGATATTAGTTTCAAATATAGATGATTGACGTTGTGCTGACGCTAAGCGAATCTTTTGATCTGTGCGCTTTTTGATGGCTACTGTTGTTCGGCTTGAAATTGCAAAGGGGAGTACAAATCCATCGGAGTAATCCACATGTTCGCCAATTACATTAACGCGGCCAGGTGCGGCAGCAATTACATCTGGTTCACTTCCAAAAACGGATTGAAAACTCATTTTAAACTCATTGCATTGAGGCCCAGGTATCAGCCACCATCAATTCGATTCCGCGAGTTGGTTGCCAATGAAGATAGCTCTTCGCCTTAGAAATATCAGCAATTAATACAGCAGGATCTCCGGCACGGCGATCGCTAGCCAGAGCAGGAATGCTCTTTCCGACAGCGCGTTCTGCCGCTGCGATTACTTGCTTAACTGAGTAGCCATCGCCAGAACCTAAATTAATGATTTCATGCTTACCTTCTGGAAGGTTCTGTAACGCTTTGATATGTGCATCGATCAAATCGACAACGTGAATATAGTCGCGAATACAAGTTCCATCCTCGGTTGGCCAATCGCTACCGAATATTTTTACTGGCGCAGCTTCGGTTGCGCGGAGAACATTGGGAATTAGATGTGTCTCTGGATTGTGGCGCTCTGCTAACCAACCATTTGAACCTTTTAACGCGCCTGCAACATTGAAGTAGCGAAGCGAAATCGCAGAGAAGCCAGAGGCTGCGACCATGCGGTCAATTTCAAGCTTGGTTGCGCCATATGGATTCTTCGGCGCAGGTTCATCGCTTTCAGAGATTGGTACTCGCTTCGGTTCTCCGTAAGTAGCTGCAGTAGAGGAGAGCACGATCTTTTTAATCCCAAGTGCCTTCATCTTTTCAAATAGCGCTTTAGAACCACCAACATTAACCTGCTGATATAGATCTGGTTTCTCAACGGATTCTCCAACCAAAGATTTTGCGGCAAAGTGCATCACTGCATCGCATTCTGCAAGTGCATTATCCAAATCAGCATCAGAGAGAAGAGAGCCATTTACAAATTTAACTTTTGCAGGAATTGAATCTGCGTGACCGGTGCTTAAATCATCAAGAACTGTTACTTCGTATCCTGCCTCTAATAACATTGCAACGGCAGTAGAACCAATATATCCAGCGCCACCGGTAACTAAAATTCTCAAAGCTTAACCTCGCGTAGTTGTGCTGCAGATTGTTCCGGTGTCACATCCATAATGAATGCGCCCATTGCAGATTCAGAACCTGCTAAATACTTTAACTTTCCAGGTGCGCGACGCACCGATGTGATCTGCCAATGTAATCGCAGTAGATCGCGACCTTCACGAACCGGCGCTTGATGCCAAGCTGCGATATAGGCCATCGGAACGCCGTAAACGCCATCAAGACGCTTCATAACCTCAAGAGCAATCGCTGGGTAAGAATCGCATTGTTCTGCTGAAAGTTCAGTCAGATCTGCAACTGGCCTAAGCGGCGCGACATGAATCTCATATGGATATCGCGCTGCGAAAGGCACATAAGCAACCCAATGTTCATTCTGGGCGACGATGCGAACCTTTTCATTTAGCTCGCGCTTTAAAATTTCATCAAATAGGATTTTGCCAAATTCATCTTTATATTTCTTGGCAGCTGCAAGCATCTTTTCAACGCGTGGCGGTAGATATGAATATGCATAAATCTGTCCATGTGGATGGTGCAGCGTTACGCCGATCTCTTCGCCGCGATTTTCAAATGGTGCAATATGTCGAATAAAGCTCTCATTTGATAGCTCTGATGTTCGATCCACCCAAGCTTCTAGCAGTGTACGAACTTGAGTAAGGGATAAATCGCAAAAAGATTGTCCGTGATCAGAGTTGAAAACAATAACTTCACATTTACCAATAGCTTTGCCTATGTCAGTCTCTGGGCCGGCATAATCCGGAAGCGCATTATCACCAAGTGGAGGGCGAAGTGATGGAGATTTATTATCAAATACAACTACTTCGTATTCACTCTCTGGAATTTCTGTAAGTAATTCGCTCTTAGTTGTAGGGCAGAGCGGGCAGAGTTCTTTCGGTGGCAAGAAGACGCGATTCTGTCTATGCGCAGAGATCGCAACCCATTCATTTACCAAGGGATCAAAGCGAAGTTCTCCAATGCCTGGTTGATCTTCTTTTGGTCTTTGATCAACGGCGCTACGTTCTGTTGGCTTGCTGTCGTAATAACGAATCGTGCGGCCATCTGCCATTTCACGATCTGTTCTGATTACACCGCGTAGCTCCATAGGTTGTTATCTTACTGGCCGAGCTCAAGCCAAGTCATATGTACGCGTAATTGCCTTACGCCAATTCTCATATCCTGAAATTCGCCATGTATCTGAACTTTGCGAACTCCAACTCTTATCTCGCTTCCAAATTTTTCTCAGCTCTTCTTTACTCTGCCAAAATCCAATTTGTAAACCTGCTGCAAAAGCTGCCCCCATTGCAGTGGTTTCAATGACCACTGGTTTAACGACATCAATTGCCAAAATATCTGCCTGTAACTGCATGCATAGGTTGTTTTTAGTGATTCCGCCATCTACGCGCAGCTCTTTTAAAGTAATCCCAGAATCTGCCTGCATCGCATCAATAATCTCTTTTGTTTGGTAGCAGATCGCTTCCAAAGTAGCTCTGGCGATATGTGCTTTGGTATTTGCCCTGGATAACCCGACAATTACACCGCGTGCATCGCTTCGCCAATAAGGAGCAAACAACCCTGAGAAAGCTGGGACAAAGTAAACGCCTCCGTTATCAGGAACTGATGCAGCCAAAGATTCAATCTCAGCGGCGCTATTAATAATTCCTAATTGATCACGCAACCATTGAACTGCCGAACCCGTTACAGCTACAGATCCTTCTAGCGCGTATTGCGCAGCTTCACCTTCTATTTGGTGAAGTACTGTTGTTATCAAACCATTCTTTGATTTAACAATATCTGAACCAGTGCTGATCAGTGCAAAGTTGCCAGTACCGTAGGTTGTCTTTGAATCACCCGGCTCAAAACATGTTTGGCCAAACATGGCCGCTTGTTGGTCTCCTAATACTCCAGTGACCGAAATTCCATCTTTAGTTTTTCCGAAAAGATGTACCGATGGCTTTATTGCAGGTAACCACTCTCGTTTGATACCGAAAATATCGAGTAGTTGTTGATCCCAATCAAGAGTCTCTAAATTCATTAATTGGGTTCGTGATGCATTTGTTACATCTGTAGCAAATTCGCCTGTTAATTTAAAGAGTAACCACGCATCAATAGTTCCGAGCGCTAAATCCAAATCGCTTGTAATTTTATTCTTTAAAAGCCATGCCATCTTGCTAGCGGAGAAGTAAGGCGCAATCGGAGTACCAGTTTTGGCAGTTATTACGGATTTAACTTCTTCGGTTAGATTGTTTAAATATTCTGCGGTGCGGGTATCTTGCCAAACTATGGCATTGGCTAGCGGTGCGCCGGTTGATTTAGACCAGCAAACGATTGTTTCTCGTTGATTAGTAATGCCGATAGCGGCCAAATCAGAGATAGAAATCTTCGCATCTGAAATCGCCCCGGCAATCACCTGTTGGGTGTTACGCCAAATTTCCTCTGCATCATGTTCGACCCAACCAGGATTGGGGAGAATCTGTTGATGTTCTAGCTGACTTTGCCCAATAATCTCGCCTTTTTGATTTACGATGATAAATCTGGTGCTTGTGGTTCCTTGATCAAGGCTGCCAATGAAAGTCACATAGGAACTTTACTTAACTACCGATAACATTGACCAGTAATGTTTGATGCCAATTTAAATCCCGACCAGCGCGCTGATGATTTGTCACGCCTTGGCAAAGAGCACTTTGATGTTCTGGTAATTGGCGGTGGAATTAACGGAGTAGGCGTTGCCTTAGACGCGGCTACTCGTGGGCTTTCAGTGGCCCTTGTTGAGGCTGATGATTTTGCTTCTGGCACCTCAAGCCGTTCTAGCAAGTTAATCCACGGCGGATTACGTTATCTCGAACAATATGATTTTAAGTTAGTACGCGAAGCGTTACACGAACGTGAGCTATTGGTTTCGAGCTTGGCGCCACATTTAGTAAAGCCAGTGGCATTTCTCTATCCATTGCAAGAGAAGGTTAAAGAGCGCACTTACGTTGGCGCTGGCTTGGCTCTATATGACGCGCTACGCGGTTTCAAGAGAGCGTTACCTGGACACAAGCACCTCTCTCAAAAAACAATCTCAGAGATTGCGCCAAGTTTGCGCACCGATGTAATTACTGGAGCTATTAGATATTTTGATGCACAGGTAGACGATGCGCGCCACACGATGATGATTGCCCGCACTGCAAAAAGACACGGGGCTGCAATTATCACTCGCGCCAAAGTTGATTCACTTACCAAGAAAGGAAAGCGAGTAACTGGCGCAATCGTTTCTGATTTAAATTCCAAGAAGAAGATCACGGTAAAAGCTTCTGCTGTAATTATGTGCGCAGGTGTATGGAGCGATGAGCTTCATAAGGAATTTGGTATCGAGGCTGGCTACGAAGTGAAGATGAGCAAGGGCGTACACATAACCCTGCCTGGTAGCGCCATCAAAGCTGACGAAGGCGTAATCATCAAAACAGCGGTATCCGTGCTCTTCATTATTCCTTGGAAAGATCAGTGGATGATCGGCACCACTGATACTGAATACCTAGGCGATCGCAATCAACCATTAGCCGATAGATCTGATGTCCAATACATTATTGATCAAGCCAATCGTGTCCTCTCGCCACGAATCAATATCGACCAAGTAATTGGTGTTTTTGCGGGCTTACGACCATTAGTTGCTAATAAGAAAGCTACCGATACCACAAAGCTTTCCAGAGAACATACTGTTGATAGACCAATACCGGGCTTTGTAAGTCTTGCAGGTGGCAAATACACAACTTATCGAGTCATGGCAAAAGATGCTGTTGATATGGCAACCAATGACATTACAAAATTAACAAATGAATCAATCACAGATAAATTACCAATTATCGGTGCTGATGGATATTTTGCATTAGCTCAGCAAGTTGAGATGTTATCTGCAAAATATAATTTAAAAAGCGAAACAGTTACGCATTTGCTTGATCGATATGGTTCTGAAATTAGCGATGTACTTGAATTGATTGATGAAGATCGCAAGTTAGCGGCGCCAATTTCACGCGATCTGCCATATCTAAAAGCCGAATTGGTTTATGCGGTTATCGCTGAAGGCGCACAATCGGTTGCAGATGTGCTTGAACGACGCACTCGTATCTGGTTCGAAGCTGCAAACTTTGGAATCTCTTTAGCTGCACCAACGGCAGATTTAATTGCGCCATACCTTGGCTGGAAAGCAGCGCAGAAGAAAGCTTCTGTTTCTGATTATCAAAAGCGAGTTACTGCAGCTGAAGAATCTGCAGCTAGACTTTTAAATTAATTTACTATTTGTCCGCGGCAAGCATCTGCAGGAACTTTTGTTGAAGTTCCAGGCTTCGGGCTTGGTGAAACAGTTGGAGTGGGTTTTACGCCTTCTCCCATGACAATCTGAATCGGAATTACAGATTTAGCATGAGTGCCAGATGCATCGATAAATTGAAGTGAAGCATCCCAAGTTCCGACCGGAATACCTTTAACCGTGAGGGTAAATGAACCATTTTTGGCACGAACTGCGCTCTGATCCAACAGAATGCTCTTATCTGGCAAAATTAATTTCACAGTGCCGGTGACCACAGGCATCAAACTTGGTCGCAAGACATTTAATTGGAATACCGACGGTTTATCGCTTGTGGAATAGGCAGCGCTGATTAATTGCATTGCCGAAGGTTCATTGACAGGCATCATGTCTGAAACTTGCGGCACCCAGATTCCCTTTGTGAGCTCAACAAAAGAATTCACATCGCCACGATAAACGTTTAAATCAAGGCGTCCGCTTGGCACACCATATTTCTTTCCAATTCCGCATGAAGAATATTGCCAAACAACCCACTCAGATGAACATGATGAATTTGTCCAAGTGTGCACATAGCAACCGCTAAGTTTTTGTCCAGGCTGTCCAAGTGGATCCGCCGGATTAATTCCGTAATGCGCTTGCCACAATGGATACTGACGAAGTTCGGTATTGCGAACCATGGCGTTCTCTAAGAATTGTGAATATGAATAGAGCATTGGAGTGCGGCCAGTTGCAGCCTTTACAGTTGATAACCAAGTTGTAGCAAAGAGAGTTACTAATTTCTTGGAAGTGTATTGAGTACATTTACTGCCACTGTACTGAATGCAGTTATTCTCTAGATCAAGGGCATAGGGAAGTGAACGATCGTTATATCCGCCTACCGATGCTAAGCGCCAGATAGCTTTCTGTGCTTGAGTTTTCGCTTCGGTAATTACTGTCGCCTCATCTTTTGAATTCGGCAAATATGAATAATGATAAAAACCAGTGTAAAGACCGGCAGCTTGTGCTGCATCCATATCTATCGATAACCATTTACGGGCATCTATATCAGATTTGTCTTTTCCATCAGATGCTTTGATCATTACGAATCGAACGCCAGCTTTATACATCTTTGCAAAATCAATTAATTTATCTCCGGGATGTTGCCAACGACTGATATCTACGCCGTGAATACGTCCACCTGGACCTGAAAGTGAGATAAGTTGGGTTGGGTCTGCTTCGGAAATAGTTGACGCTGTATCAATCACGAAAGTTCTTTGATTAGAGTAAATCCCATTTGCGACCGCTCTATATGTGGCGCTCCCTGCAAGAGCTGTAGATACCACTTCGATTTTCCAAGAACCGCTTGATTTGGTCTTTGCTCCTAAGGCGCTTTTGGTCCAGCTGCCATTTAATTTAACTTCTATTCGTACTTGGACGTTATTGCGTGCCGGCTTCAAAATGCCATTTAGAGTGACTTTTGGTTCACCAATTGTTGGAGTCTTGGTGATGTTTAATGAAAGCGATGTAGCAGCAATTGCGCTTTCAACTCCTAGGAAAATTAGACTTACTGAAGCAAGAACGGCAATTAATTTCTTCACCAGTTTATTTCCAATCTAACCGAAGCCACCTCTTGAATTACCTCTTGAAGTAGCGGTGCAAATTTGGACCTGCTATCTACGTAAGAATGATCACCAGAGAATTTCTCTGGATCAGAGAAATCTAAATGCAAAGTACTTCCTTCAAGTTTGGCTAAACGTGCATCAAAGAAGGTTAGCCAAGCGACGCGATTGCGGGCTTCAAGTGCAAATAAAACTTGACTCCACTGCGCTTTAAGATCGGCTAACTCCATGAGTTAAACCTATCTTAAGGATTTACTTACGGCCGTTAACCAGCTCGAAATAGGAGTTCATTAGTCGAACTCGGGTGTTCTGTTTATGGTCAAATGAAATGCCTAATGTCATCGCAATTCTCGCAAGCATCTGTTCCACAGACTTTTCAGATACATATCTCATCTTTGCAATCTCAGAATTTGCATTTCCCTCTGCCATTAAGCGGAAGGTTTCAATTTGGCAATCTGAGAGAAAATCGCAGTAGTGGAATTCGCTTTCGCAATTAACGCATTGAATAGATCTCGCCATTGCCTCTTTTAGGCAATCTAAATCTCCATGTTTGACCATTTGAGTTATTACTATCCCAATGGGTAGTTCTTTCTTATTAAGACCAATTAGTCGCATATCTCTGGATTTCGTGGCAAGCACAATTCCCATTTGAGGAAATAATTTACGTACAGAAGATGCGAGTTCAACTGCCTTCAGATGTCTGTAATCTACATTTAAAAGTATTGCATCAGGAATATGACGTTTGATTGAACTTAAGGCAACGACATCATTATCGGTTTCGCCGATTACATCAAAACCAAGGATAGATAATGAATTAGCTAAGGTGATATTGGTGAATCCGTCTTCACCAAATAGATAAATTCTCACAGGCAGAATTTTTCCAAGTGAAATTTAAGTTGCAGATTGGGTTATCCCTACATATTATTTAGCTAAACGCGATACCACTTTTGAGATGTGGTCAATCATTTTTCCTCCGTCAATTGGCCCCTTGGATGAATGGGCAGCTGACTGGGCATGAATATAAGAAGCGCTAGCACCCAGCTCAATAAGTGTTTCGTGATTGACCTTTTGATGGTTTAGCGCAAGCAAAGCGCCAAGAATTCCAGCCAATACATCTCCGGTTCCTGCAGTTGCTAAATATGAAGTTGCTGCAGGTAATTGAATGACTCTCTTTTCATTTGCGACAACTGTTTTATTGCCCTTTAAAAGCACCGTTACTTTGAAACGTCTTGCTGCATCTTGTGCGTAATAGATTGGATCAGATTCAATATCTTTTACGGATACCTTTATTAGTTCTGATAATTCACCCGCATGAGGAGTAATAATTGTTGGTGATTTACTTGTACCAGTTAAGTAAAGCGCGCCAGCATCTAAAACCTTTGGTAAATCAGCTCTATTTGCCATCTCCATTGTAATTTTGCGGAGTAGTGATTTCTTTGCCGGGATACCGCTACCTAGTAAATATGCATCAACATTTCCAGGTTGGATTACCACCTCTGGGCGATTTTGAATTACCGCTTTCTTTACAACTTCTGGTCCAAAGTAACGGACCATTCCGATTCCAACTGCAAGCGCAGCTGAAGTGCTAAGTAGCGCTGCACCTGGATATTGCTTTGACCCAGTTACACACCCCAAAACACCGCGACGATATTTGTGATCGCTCTTCTTCGGCTTTGGTAGATATGCGGAAGTTTTCGCTGCGCTCCAACTTTCGACTTTCACGTGAGGAGGGTGGGGCTCGAACCCACGACGACCGGATTATGAGTCCGGGGCTCTAACCGACTGAGCTACCCCCTCGCAGTGCGCATCTTACTTGTAACCTTTGGCCATGCGAAAAATCTCGGTCATCGTTGCGCTTCTTTTGACCATGCAACCTGCAAATGCCGCGCCTAAATATGCATTTCCCATCGGAGATTGCTCATATACGTATTCGCGTTATCACCATGATTATCCGGCAACAGATATTTTGGCGAAAAAAGGTTGCAAGTATCTTGCAGTTACAACTGGCGTAATTGATGAAGTGAGAAAAGTAGATACTTACAACTACAAGAATCCAACTCCGATTACCAAGGGTGGAATTTATATTTCACTCGTAGGCGATGATGGCGTTAGATATTACGGTTCGCATTTAAAGAAGATTGCATCTGGTATTGATGTCGGTGTTCGCGTAGAAGTAGGCCAGCTCTTGGGAATTGTTGGTGATAGCGGAGATGCTCGCGGTACATCGCCTCACGTTCACTTTGGAATTAGTTGGCCAACCGCTGATCGCGATATTTGGTGGGTTCGTCGCGGGGAAGTATTCCCATGGAGATATTTAGATAAGTGGAAAGTTGGTGGGGATCGATCCCCGGCAGCGGAGGTGAAGGCGCTGCTTGCCAAGATGGGCGAAGTGCCGCCGATTCCAAAGAAGTAAGGAACATTCTGTATAGTTCGCAGAAGTTCTGGGGGTCGGTGAAATTCCGAACCGGCGGTTAAAGCCCGCGACCCGACATCAGCCAGATGTCGGTTGACTTAAGTGAAACTCTTAGGCCGACAGTAAAGTCTGGATAAAAGAACTAACAGTGACGTGCTGTGCGCACGTTTACTTTGCCCTTGGAACCGCAACTACTAGTTCCGAAAGGGAAAAGAATGTCTATTCTTCAATGGCTCTTCGAAGCCACAATTCACTTCGGCAGTAAATCAATTGCGGTTCGCGAAATCATCGGCGGTGTACTTGGACTAACAAGTGCAGTGCTGGGAGCGCGTCGTTTGGTTGCTGCTTGGCCAGTTGGAATATTCGCGGATGCGCTTTTATTTACCGTCTTTTTAGGTGCGGTATTTTCATTTGGCGATGATTCTCAACATGCAAACTTTTACGGCCAAGCAAGCCGTAATCTTCTATTAATTGTCGTAAGTATTTACGGCTGGATTCGTTGGTCTCACCACAAACGTTTAGGAAAGAATGTTCCTGCCGTTGAGCCACGTTGGACCACAACGAAAGAGAAGCTCTGGTTGATTCCTTCAATCATCGTCTTCTTCCTAATTTCAATGCAGATCTTCAAATCACTAGGCGAATCTGGCCAGTGGTTATTTGTCGATACTTGGATTTTCACCGGAACTGCACTTGCCACCTTTGGTATGAGCCGTGGTTACGTTGAATTCTGGTTGGTATGGGTCGCAGTAGATTTAGTTGGAGTTCCATTTGCATTTAGCAATGGCTATTACCCAACCGGAATTCTGTACGCGCTCTACATGCCGTTTGTGATCTGGGGCTTTATTAATTGGCTAAAGATCAGCAAGGCAGAACAGAAGTAGTTAAATAAATAAAAAACCCCGGTGATTTCTCACCGGGGTTTTTTAACTAATTACTTAGTTAGCAGTTACCTGATCAGCCTGTGGACCCTTTGGACCCTGGACTACCTCGAAAGATACTGACTGACCCTCGTTGAGAGACTTGTAACCGTTACCGCCAATAGCTGAGTAGTGAACGAATACATCTTGTCCGCCACCATCTACTGCAATAAAGCCGAAGCCCTTTTCAGAGTTGAACCACTTAACTGTGCCTGTTGCCATTAATTTATTTCCTAATTCGTTAAAACTTGACGAAGCTTGGATTTGGCTCCGCCGATCTTCTTATCTAGCTAAATTTCTAAGAACTTACCTTCGAGTGTCCGACTGTGTCCAAGCCTACCTGCACTACGCGTAAAGGCCTAGCCCGGGCGCCATTAGGTGGACAAATTGCCTCAAGAGAGTAGAAAATTAGCTATTCGCTCTAGGCAAGATGGCTATCTGGACTGGGGAAGGTGCAGCAACAGCGCCTTGCTAGGAGCAATTGATGAACAACATGCAGCGTGGAGTATTAACGATCCACTCCTGTCCGATGGCCTTAATTCGCCATGTCGAATGGTCTATCGAATCCTTACTGGGTCGCGTCCAAATTGATTGGCGCACACAGCCACTTGCTGCCGGCACAGAACGCACAATTATTGAATGGCGAAGCGCCAAAGATATCTCTGCCGAATTAGCAAGCGCCTTAAAGAGTTGGCATTACCTACGTTTTGAAATTTCATATGGTTCTCAATTCTTTCGTCACACACCTGATTTAGGAATGCACCGTGCTGCAATCGATGAAATTGGAAATATTCTGATTACTGAGAATCAGATTAAATTCGCGCTAGCCAAGAGCGATGATCAGATGCGCGAGAGCCTTGATGTGGCCCTTGGAACAGAGTGGGAAGTAGAGCTAGAACGCTTTAGAGGAGTAGATTTGCAGGAGATCGCACAGTTACGTGCAATCTAGATTAAACACATAGGAATAAAAATGGACGAGATGATTGAAAAACGAAAAGCCATCACCATAATTGCTGCTGCAGCGATTTTAGCTAGCGCGCTTGGTTTAGGACTTGGAAAAGTTGGAACAGGTTTTGCATCTCGTTCAAGCGACGGAATTATTGTTACTGGTTCTGCAAAGGTAGAGGCAACTGCAGATAATGTAGTTTGGACATTATCGATAGCTAACACTGGCAAGACTCCAGCAACCGCAGTTAACGGTATTGATTCTGGAATTAACGCGCTGCAGAAGTATTTAACAGATGGCGGCATCAAGTCTGACCAACTTACTTTGGGGCCAGTTAATTCTTATCCAACCGAGGAGTACATCAACGGTAATCCAACTGGCCGTATTTTGAATTATCGCGCTAACCGCGAAATCACTGTGCGCACCAAAGATGTGCAATTAGTTTCAAAGCTAAGCCAGAACATCGGATCTATATTGCAGCAAGGTGTAAACGTAAGTAACTATGGTCCGCAATATTATGTTTCAACTCTAAATAAGATTCGCCCAGAATTATTGAGCGAAGCCACTAAAGACGCGAAGCTCCGTGCAGAGGCAATGACAAAGGCGGTAGGCGGAAAAGTTGGAGCAATTACCTCAGTTAAGGCTGGTCCAATTCAAGTAACCACACCTGATTCAACCGCAACTGCTGATTACGGAATGTATGACACCAGCAGCATCAAGAAGACAGTAACTGCGACAGTTACTGTCTCATTTAAGAGCAACTAAAGCGGAATGTTGCCGTGAGAACCACGGCGATATGGTGCAGAAGCGATTGCGCGAGCAATCTCTGATCGTGTTTTTGAAGGTTCAATAACCGAATCAACAACGCCAATTTCAATAGCGCGCTCTACGCCACCTGATTCTTGTTCATGCTGAGCAGCTAGTTCTAGCTCCATATTTTCACGTTGATCTGCAGATACATCTGCAAGTAATCGGCGATGTAAAACTCGAACCGCGGCAACGCTACCCATAACTGCAACATCAGCCTTTGGCCAAGCAAAAACTTTGGTTGCACCTAGTGCACGTGAATTCATTGCCACATAAGCTCCGCCGTAAGCATGGCGAGTAATTAGTGTTACGCGAGGAACAACCGCTTCGCCAAATGCGTGTAGCAATTTAGCGCCGCGGCGAACAGCCCCTTCCCATTCCTGGCCAGCGCCAGGTAAGAATCCTGAAACATCTGCAATAACTACAAGTGGAATTCCGAAAGCATCACACATGCGAACAAAGCGTGCAGCTTTCTCTCCAGCAGCAGCATCAAGCACGCCACCAATATGTTTCGGATTGTTTGCAACTACGCCAACTGTGCGCCCACCTAGGCGTCCAATGGCGGTTAACATATTTGGCGCCCAATCTGCAAGAAGTTCCATCGATTCATCATGATCTAGAAGTTCTTCGACCAAAGGATGGACTTCATAAACTCGTTTACGGGAATCAGGTACATACTGTGAAAGATCAATGTCATCTAACTTAACGTTGATATGACCTTGATTAGCAAAGAGTGAAGTTAGCTTGCGAATATCTTCAATTGCTTCCTCTTCAGAAGAGGCAATGATGTGCGCCAAACCAGAGTTTTTCTTATGCGCCTCTGGGCCGCCAAGCTTTGCCATATCTACATTTTCACCGGTAACGCTTTTGACAACATCAGGTCCAGTTACAAAAATTCGTCCTTCAGGAGCAAGAACAACAACGTCTGTAAGTGCAGGTCCGTATGCGCCTCCACCAGCGGTTGGTCCAAGAACTAATGAAAGCTGCGGGATTTTTCCTGATGCAGTGATGAAAGATTGAAATACTTCACCAAATGCATGCAGAGATAGAACGCCATCACGTAAACGCGCGCCACCTGAATGCCAGATACCAATAACTGGAATCTGTTCGACCATTGCAACTTTATAAGCTTCAACAATTACCTTTGCGCCATCTGGACCAAGTGCACCGCCTTGAACAATTGGATCAGATGCAAAGACCACAACTTCATTGCCTTTAATCTTTCCGCGAGCTGCAAGCATGCCGCTTTGATCACGTTGAGTGATTAAATGATTTGTGCCAGGGTCTAATAACTTCGCGATGCGAAGTTCTGGATCTTTGGGATCAGTCATGATTAAAGCAATTAAATGCTCTTAAACACCAGTACTACGTCGTGCCCACCGAAACCAAATGAATCATTAAGTGCTGCGATATCGCCCTTAGGTAATTCGCGTGCCTTATCACGCACAACATCGACCGTAACTGCTGGATCTAAATTATCAATGTTAATTGTTGGTGGAGCTAATCGTTCTTGAAGCGCTTTAACAATCAGAACTGATTCAACAGCACCAGCTCCGCCGAGCAAGTGGCCGGTCATTGATTTTGTAGCAGAGACTGCAACATGATCAGCATCTGCACCAAGTGCTCCGCGAAGTGCGTTAGCTTCTGCAACATCTCCCGCTGGAGTAGAGGTGGCATGTGCATTCAAGTGAAAAATATCTTTAGTTGATAAACCTGCATCCTTTAGCGCCAGTTGCATCGCGCGAATAACGCCGCGACCTTCTGGATCTGGAGCAGCAATGTGGTAACCATCTGAAGTTAAACCTTGTCCTGCAATTTCGCAGTAAATTTTGGCGCCGCGAGCTTTCGCATGTTCGTACTCTTCAAGAATTAAAACACCGCCGCCTTCGCCCAGCACAAAGCCATCGCGAGCTTTGTCGTATGGGCGAGAAGCTTTCTCTGGGGCATCGTTTCGAGTTGAAAGCGCTTTCATTGCGGCAAATCCCGCCATTGGAAGTGCATCTACTGATGCTTCAACGCCACCTGCAATAACAACCTCCGCGCGGTTATTACGAATCATGTCGAAGGCATAACCAATAGCTTCTGCACCAGATGCACAAGCAGAGACGGGGGTATGTACGCCAGCTTTAGCTTTAAATTC
>JALQWD010000176.1 GCA_023260175.1 Candidatus Nanopelagicaceae bacterium
AGACCCAGTTTCCCAGGCTTATCCCGAAGTGCAGGGCAGATCACCCACGTGTTACTCACCCGTTCGCCACTCGTGTACCCCGAAGGGCCTTACCGTTCGACTTGCATGTGTTAAGCACGCCGCCAGCGTTCGTCCTGAGCCAGAATCAAACTCTCCATAGAAATGGTTTTATTTGATTTGGCAAACAGACAAACTAACTGTCGTTAAATTTTGTCTTTGCTCAAAGAATCAACAGGTTTCTCAATAACTTTGCAGCTATTTGAGGCCTTTTTGATTTATATATTAATTTCGGAAACGGCAATTAAAGCCGATTCCGGCATTGACTTATGGCACGCTGTTGAGTTCTCAAGTTACGGTTGCGCACTCGCATTTCACGCTTAAAAACGCAATTTGCTAGGGCAGCGGCCAAACTTATTACAGGCATGTTCGTAAGGTCAAATCGAGTCTGATCCAAGCGAAAAGCTCTAATAAATCTAGCTTCTCTACAGTTCGTACTGGGTTTTTACGCTTACGCGCTTACCTCGTCCGTTTCACTGCAAGGAGAGGAACTATACGGATAGGCTCAAATAAGGTCAAATTGAGTTCCTTGAGGCCAATCTCGAACCCAGCAATAGGACTAAATTTGGCAGAAAAAACGAAAAACCCCAAAAAACCTTGATTTATAAGGGTTTTTGGGGCCTTCTAAAGAGTTACTTGACCCAGACCGCAGCCAAATCTCGTTTGCCTTTACGTAAAAGAGCCACTTTCCCGTGTAAAAAATCGCTTTTTTGTGGCGTAAATCCCTCATCTGAGACTTTTACGTTGTTGAGATATGCGCCACCCTCTTTAACAATGCGACGCGCTGCTGATTTTGAATCTACTACCCCAGTTGCAACCAAGAGATCTACCCATGATGGAATTTCCGTTAAAGAAATTTCAGTTGAAGGTAATTCTTTCAGTGATGACGTTAAAGTTTTTTCATCTAAATCAGAAAGCTCTGCTTGTCCGAACAACGCTTTCGCTGCAAGCTCTACACGCGCTGCATCTTCTGGTGAATGAACTAAGGAAGTTAATTCGCGTGCAAGTGTTCGTTGCGCTTCGCGTGCGCCAGGATTCTCTTGCATAGATTTTTCAATAGCAGCAATCTCATCTTTTGTTAAGAAGGTAAAGACCTTCAAGAAACCGATTACATCTGCATCTGGTGTATTAATCCAGTATTGGAAGAATGCATATGGCGAAGTCATCTCTGGATCTAGCCATACTGTTCCAGAAGCAGTCTTACCAAACTTTGATCCATCGGACTTAACAAGTAGCGGAGAGGTCAAGCAATGAGCACTTCCGCCTTCGATTTTACGAATTAAATCTAAACCAGCAACGATATTGCCCCACTGATCTGATCCACCGATTTGCAGAGTGCAATCGTGGCGACGGTATAGCTCTAGGTAATCCAAACCTTGAAGAACTTGATATGAAAATTCAGTGTATGAGATTCCGTTGGCTTCGATGCGGCTTTGCACTGAATCTTTTGAAAGCATCTGATTTACGCTGAAGTGCTTACCGATTTCGCGCAATAGGCGCAGAGCAGAATATTCTTTCGTCCAATCGTAATTATTTACCGCAATTGCCCCATTTGGTTTTGCATCGAAATCAAGGAATTTAGAAACTTGCTTGCGAATTCGTTCAACCCATTCAGCGACAACTTCTTCGTCGTTAAAAGAGCGCTCTTCACTCTTGCCAGATGGATCTCCGACTAAGCCTGTTGAGCCACCGACAAGTGCGATTGGGGTATGGCCGAATTGCTGCATTCGCTTTAGGACTAAGAGCACTACAAGATTTCCACAGTGAATCGATGGAGCCGTTGGATCAATTCCTAGATACACAGCGGTTGGCTTATCAAGCTGCTCAATAAGCGCGCTCTCATCAGTTGTTTGCGCTACTAATCCGCGCCAACGAAGCTCTTCTAGAAGTTCTTTGCCTTTACCCATGGTCATTTACTCATCATCTCAGAGAAGCTCTTTGCTTCGTTGCTAATTATTGTTTGTGCGCTTTTGATCTGGCTTTCGAGCTCTGCAAATTGCTTTTTTAGTTCTGAAGGTGCAGTTCCACCATGAGTAGTGCGACCTGCAAGCGCCCCCTCAACGGTGAGCACCGCACGTACTCCCCCGTCTAGCTCTGCGTGTGCGGAAGCAAATTCTGCATCAGTTAATTCATGAAGTTCCTTATTTGAACCTTCGGCAATTGCAACACATTTACCAGCAGCTTCATGCGCATGAGCGAATGGAACATTCTTACGAACTAAGTAATCAGCAATCTCGGTTGCTAGCGAGAAACCAGCTGGAGCAGCTGCCGCCATCTTTGCGCGATTGAAAGATGTTGTCGCAACCATTCCTGTTACGGCAGGAATCACCAAGTTCAAAGTATCAATTGAATCAAAGAGAGGTTCTTTATCTTCTTGAAGATCACGGTTGTATGCAAAAGGTAGACCCTTAAGCATTGTAAGAACACCGGTTAAGTTGCCGACTAAACGCCCGGCTTTGCCGCGTGCAAGCTCAGCCATGTCTGGATTCTTTTTCTGCGGCATGATTGATGAACCAGTTGAGAAGGCATCATCCAATTGCGCCCATGCGAATTCAGATGTTGCCATGATGCACCACTCTTCGCCAATACGAGATAGGTGAACGCCGACCATTGCCAATATGAAGAGCGCTTCAGCTACGAAATCGCGATCACTAACTGCATCAATTGAATTACCAATTGCGCCATTGAAACCTAATTGTTTTGCGGTCTCTTCTGGTTTTAGCGGCAAAGAACTTCCGGCGAGAGCGCCGGCTCCGAGTGGACTATAAGAAGTACGCGCTAACCAATCATTGATGCGATCTAAATCGCGAGCAAAGGCATGTACATGCTTTGCAAGTTCGTGACCAAATAGAACTGGTTGCGCATGCTGAAGATGCGTAAAACCAGGAGCCGGTGCATCTGCATATTCCTTAGCTTTGCCAAGTAGCGCGCTCTGCAAATCTGAAATCAAGGCAGCGATGTGCAGCATATGATCAATTGCGAATAGACGTAAATCTGTCGCTACTTGATCGTTTCGTGAACGGCCAGCGCGCAGCTTGCCACCTACATCCCCGATACGTTCCATCATTGAACGCTCTATGGCTGAATGGATATCTTCATCACCTTCTGCGATGCCGAAATCTCCATTTGAAACTTCGACCATAAGTTCGCGAAGTACCTTAGCGATTTTTCCTGCATCTTCCTTATTGATTAATCCGCTGCTCTCAAGAACTGAGAGATGCGCTAATGAAGAACGCAGATCATAGGGAGCTAAACGGTAATCAAAATGAACGCTTCGAGAGAGCGCGAAGACAGATTCTGCAGGTCCTGAACTAAATCGACCACCCCAGAGTGCCATTATTTTCTACCCCTCTTTACCGCTTTGTTTCCTAAACCGAGCAATTCTTTCGCAAGTTCCGCTCCACCATTGGATTTACGAGAGACCACGAGCACCGTGTCGTCACCAGCGATTGTGCCGATAATCGACTTAATGCCGGAATGATCAAGATTAGAAGCCAATAGTTGTGCGCCCCCTGGTGGTGTGCGAACTACAGCCAAATTTCCAGATGCTTCAACGCTAAGTATTAACTTTTCAGTTGTTAATACTCTTGATAAGGAATCATCGCTTGAAGTTGATAGCTGGTATCCATGGCTACCACGCACTGCGCCAATTTCTTCAAGATCCCTTGATGCGGTTGTCTGGGTTACTTTATAACCAGAACGCTTTAGCTCTTTAACTAAATCAGATTGCGAATGAATGACGCCTGATTGCACTAACGAGACAACCTTTGCTCTACGAGCTGCTGCGCTATTAACCATTTGCAATCACCTCTGCAAAAATCTTTACAAATTTCTCGCACTCTTTTCTAGTAACAATTAAAGGCGGCGCGATGCGGATGGTGTTTTCGTTAGGTGCATTAGCTAATACGCCCTTTGCCATCAAGTAATTGGCTATCTCTTTCGCCCAATTTTGCTCAAGCACGATTCCCAGAAGTAATCCACGGCCGCGTACTTCTGATACGCCTTCGATCTTCATAAGTTCTTCTTTTAGATATTCACCTAGAACTAAGGCGCTTTCATTGAGTGATTTCTTCTCAATCTCATTGATTGCAGCAAGACCTGCAGCGCACGAAACTGGATTACCACCGAAAGTTGAACCGTGTTCGCCTGCTTTAAGTAGATGAGATGCAGGTCCGATTGCGATCATTGCACCAAGTGGCAAACCACCACCTAAGCCTTTAGCTACTGTAATTACATCAGGAGTGATCTCTTCATGTTCGTATCCGAACCAGAAACCGGTACGACCCATTCCGGTCTGCACTGCATCGATAACCAGTAGCGCTCCGTTGGCGTCGCAAATTTCTCGTAGTGCTTTTAAGTAACCTGCAGGCGGAGTTATTACACCGTTTTCACCTTGAATTGGTTCGAC
>JALQWD010000185.1 GCA_023260175.1 Candidatus Nanopelagicaceae bacterium
AATGCGTCTAATTGGTAATTCAGTAGATCACCTGACATACCTAGGTGCTTACACCAAATCTCAAATTTCTAAACCGCTTTCCAAAAAAGCGAAAGCGGCGATGGTACATATCGCACCAGGAATTGATACCAATAAATTCCAGCCAGTAGATGCATCTGCACTACGCGCAGAACTTGGTCTTGCAGATAAGGAAGTCATTGTCTCCGTCGGTCGATTGGTGCCGCGAAAAGGACAAGATGAATTAGTGCGTGCGCTGCCAGAGATTTTGAAGAGCCATCCCAGCGCGCATCTACTTTTTGTTGGAACCGGTTCGTATCGTAAAGTTCTAGATAATTTAATTGCCGATCGTTCATTGCAAAAATATGTAACTTTCACGGGAAGGGTCCAATACGAAGATTTAACCAAGTACATCTGCGTAGGGGATATCTTTGCAATGCCATCTAGATCTCGCATGGCAGGCCTGGAAGTTGAAGGATTGGGAATCGTCTATTTAGAAGCAAGCTCTTGTGGTCTACCAGTTTTAGGAGGCGATTCAGGTGGTGCACCAGATGCAGTATTGCCAGGCGTAACTGGATTAGTGGTAAATGGCCGCGATACCTCTGCAGTTGCAAAGGGTGCAATCAAACTTCTTGAATCAGATCGAAAAGCAATGGGCGATGCCGGGCGTAAATGGGCTTTGGACACTTGGGATTGGGATATTTGGGCTAATCAGTTTGTGCAATTAGTCCGCGGCGCCTAGCTTCACTTACCGCGCCCGATCTATTTCTTACCTGTAACTTTCGATATATAGAACCAAGATGTGTCTTTAGAGTTGATTCAGTAATAAATAAATCTTTAGCTAATTCATCACCGGAAAGACCTGTAGGTAACTTTGCGATGATCTCAAGCTCTCTAGTAGTTAACGTGCCTTTAAATACTCTGGAATTGACTGCACGGACTAAACCTTTGCTTGTAAAGGAGAGCGGAGAACGCTTAGCGCTGTAGATCGCGTTCAAGATCTCATCTAGCCCAGAAGTCTTTGATACAAACCCGCTAGCGCCTGCATTCATACATGCAATTAAATTGGAATCGTCATCCAATATAGAAAGAACGACAATCCCAATCTTTTGATCATTACGCCTTGCAAATCTAACAATCTCTAAACCATTGCCATCGGGGAGGGATAAGTCAACGGTAATTACATCTGGGGAAGTAGCGGCAATTAACGCGATAGCTTCCTCTTTGTTTCCAGCTTCACCAACTACTTCAATACCTTCGCGTTTGGCAATATTTGCAATTCCTTCGCGGACTATTTTGTGGTCATCAATAATTAGTAATTTCATGGCAGTTCTATCTCTACTTTGGTTCCAAATTTTGTGGAGGTTATCTGCATGGTGCCGCCTAATTGGTCAACCATTTCAGAGACGCCATGCATGCCTTGGCCATCATCGCTTACGGTAATTTGATGTTTAGTAACAGCTATTTTGATTTTGTGACCTTTGGAATGAACGGCGGCATTACGTACGAGTTCATCAATAATTCGTTTGAGCTCGGGTCTTAATTCAGTAATCTCGCCATCAATATCTAACTCCAATTTTCCGGCGGAGTTACTTAGCTTTTCGAGGTAATTACTCTCAGCATCGCGAAGCGCGAAAAGTTCACGGCGAACTTTGTCGGTCGCGCTAGTCACATCAAGGCGAATATCCCTAGCTGCGCCGCGAAAGCGCAACGGCAAATCACTTAGGAGTAGATCTAACTTAAATCCAATTGCTACTAAATCTTGCGCTAATGAATCATGAAGATCGCGCGCGAGCTCAATCCTGGTAGAGCTCTGCAATCTCCTTTGCGAATTCCTTTGCGACAACATGGCGCTTCACCGATAACTTTGCAGTCAGTTGGCCGCCAGCAATTGTGAAGTCCTTATCCAAGATAATGAACTTTCTAATTGACTCTGCACGACTAACCGCCTTATTGGCCTCATCGACCGCTGTTTGAATTACTGCAATCAAATCAGGGTCACGAGTTAAATCAGATAGGGATGCCCCCGCTTTTTTATTGTTTGTAATCCAAAGCTTGAGCGCATCGGTGTCGATAGTTACTAGCGCTGCGATGTAAGGCTGGTTATCTCCGACCACCATGCACTGTGAAACCAATGGATGTGCACGTAAGCGATCTTCAAGAACTGCTGGCGCAACATTCTTACCGCCTGCAGTAACAATTAGTTCCTTCTTACGTCCGGTGATTGTTAAATATCCTTCACTATCCAATTCGCCAATATCGCCCGTCTTGAACCATTCACCATCAAAAACATCACGATTAGCTTGATCGTTCTGCCAATAGCCAGGCATAACAATCGGACCTTTAATTAAGATTTCGCCATCATCAGCAATTCGAATTGACGTTCCAGCAATTGGTTTACCAACTGAGCCAATTTTTTGAGCTGAAGTTAAATTAAGAGTTGCACCTGCAGTGGTCTCAGTTAATCCGTAACCTTCCAAAATACGGATTCCGGCGCCACGGAAGAAGTGGCCAAGTCGCGTACCAAGAGCTGCGCCACCACTGATCGCGGCCTCAACATTTCCGCCAAGTGCATGGCGAATCTTCTTGTAAACCAGAGCATCAAAGAGCGCATGTTGAACTAGTAGCGCAGGTGGTATGCGGCCAGAATCCTTTGCTTCGCTGTACTTAATTGCAACTGCCGCAGCTTTACGGAAGATATTTCCCTTACCTGCAGCATCTGCTTTTGCTTCAGAACCGTTGTAAACCTTTTCGAAAATTCTTGGCACCGCGAGAACAAATGATGGTTTAAAGCTTGCGAGATCTTGCATTAAACGACCTTGAACATCGGCGCAATGTGCCATATGTAAACCGGCATAGACCGCACCAATCTGCACCATACGTCCAAAGACGTGAGCAACTGGAAGAAATAGCAGGGTAGAACCATCTGGTTTCAAAAAAAGATCAGCGCATGAGTTAACGACATTGCCGCATTCAGAGAGGAAGTTGCCATGAGTTAGCTGCACGCCTTTTGGTCTACCAGTTGTACCAGAGGTGTAAATCAATGTCGCCAAGCTATCTGGAGTCAAAGCATTGCGACGATGTTCGACATCATCATTACTTATATGAGTTCCGGTATTTCGCAAAATACCAACTGCATCCTCAGTAATCGTCCAAACATGCTTTGTATGAGATGGCAGCACCGTAGAAGCTAATTCGCGATTTGCTGGAGTCTCGACAATCAAACCAACAGCATGCGAATCATTTAGAATCCAATCAATCTGTTCAGCGGAAGATGTCTCGTAAATAGGAACCGAAACCGCGCCGGCATACCAAATTGCAAAATCAAGAACGGTCCATTCATAACGAGTGCGAGCCATAATGCCCACGCGATCGCCAAATTGAATTCCGGCAGCGATTAAACCTTTCGCACATTCTCTAACTTCTGTTTCAAATTCTCGGGCTGTAACTGGCGCCCATCCATCTCCGAGCGGCTTAGAGAGGATTACTCGTGCTGGCTCAAACCAAGCGCGATCTGCAACTAATTTGGTGAGGTTGCCTTCTGTTGGCATAGGCACGATTGCTGGAATGGTGACTTCGTTCATGATGCGAACGCTAGCGGTCTAATGCCCACAAAGGTAGCCTTTGCGGCATGAGTAGCTCAAAAATTATGATCGAAGCCAGCGCCGATGAGGTCCGTAAGGTTCTCTTCGATATCGAAAATTACCCGACTTGGTCACGCAGTATTAAGGCGACCAAAGTTGAAAGCAGCGATGACCAAGGCCGTCCACTACGTATTCAGTTAAATATTGAAGCGGGAATGCTTCGCGATAAAGCCGTACTTGATTACGACTGGAGCGCTGCCCCTGAGAAGGTCTCATTCTCTTTAGTTGATGCCGACCTCTTAACTCAGATGGATGGCACATATATTGTTAAAACGGTAGGCGATGAAACAGAAGTTACCTATGAATTGGAATCAAATGTTTCGATGCCAATTCCTAAGCCGATGTTGCAATCAGCTGAAAACGGAATTATCAAAGCAGCGCTCGAAGAGCTAAAAGAGAAGATCGAAGGTTAATGTCTCTCACGATCGGAATCGATGTCGGCGGAACTAAGGTTCTTGGCGGCGTTGTAGATGAATCTGGAAACATTCTAGAGAAGGCTCGTCGCGATACGCCGCGCCAAGGTGGTGCTGAGCTAACTCAAACTATTGCTGATGTAGCACTTGAATTAATGCGCAATCACAAAGTTAGCGCAGTTGGTGTTTCAGCAGCAGGTTTCGTCTCCTCTGATCGTAAAACAATGTTGGCCACGCCAAATATTGCAGGATGGAATGGCGTCAATTTAGATGATGAATTGACCAAATTGATCGGTATTGATGTCGTAATTGAAAATGATGGCAACGCAGCTGCATGGGGTGAAGCTGTCTTTGGTGCCGGTCGCGGCGAAGCGCATATGTTGCTTTTAACAATCGGCACCGGTATCGGCGCAGGAATTGTTGTAAATGGCCAATTGCATCGAGGTGCATTTGGAATTGCAGCAGAGATTGGCCATATGCGTGTAATCCCAGAAGGTCATTTATGTGGTTGCGGCGCACGTGGATGCTTCGAACAATATGCATCAGGTAGTGGCTTGATGCGCCACGTACGTGAAGCAATTGCCGCTACGCCAGATATTGCACGTAACTTGTTGGCGTTAGGTGATGGCACTATCGAAGGTCTTAAAGGTCACCACGTAACTGAAGCTGCGCGAGCAGGGGATGTGGTTGCACTTGCTGCCTTCAATACAACTGCGCAGTGGCTTGGCGCAGGTATTGCGTCGCTTTCGGTGATTTTGGATCCAGCGATTGTTGTAATTGGCGGCGGAGTAATTGATGCCGGAAATATTCTGCTCGAACCTACTCGCGCAAATATGGAGCGCAAGATGCCTTTTTCCGGCAAGCATCCATCTCCTAAATTAGTAGCAGCGACTTTGGGTAATGATGCTGGGCTAGTTGGCGTTGCCGATTTAGCTAGACGTTAGTCCTCCAAAGCAGGATATTTCAAACCAATTTGAGATCTAATTTCATCAAGCGTTTCCATTATTGAAACGGTCTCTGAAATCGACAACAGTTCTGAATCTTTCTTGCCGGTAATTAGCATCTTTTCAAAATAGATAGCCTGTTCGCGTAAACCATGACCGCGATATTCATTTTTAAATTCAACAATACGGCCATCGTTATAAACCATGCGCATATCTGTGGGGCGATAAAAACTGGTAGCAAATTCCAAGCGTGCTTTTGTGCCGTTGATGGAAGCAGTAGTAGGAGTCTTTGAATTCATCACGGTATTAATTACCGCCTGACGTCCACCTGAATACTCAAAGATTGCACTTGTCTGTAGATCAACGCCATTTTCAATTACACCCTTTGCAGTGATCTTCTCTGGTTTGCCGAGCGCAAAGTAGGCAAACGAAACGGGATAGATTCCCAAATCTAGAAGCGCGCCACCGGCAAATGCTGGATCAGTTAATCGTTGAATATGCATCAATGATTGGCCATGATCTGCTTGCATATTATGGATCTCTCCAAGCTCGTGCATTAATTCGCGAACTTTTTGTATATGTGGCAGATACCTAGTCCACATCGCTTCCATTAAAAGTAAATTGTTCTCTGCAGCAGCGTTAGCCATAGCTTTTGCTTCAGTGGCATTTACCGCAAATGGTTTTTCGCAGAGCACTGGTTTGCCGGCATTTAAAGCGAGCAAGGTATTAGCGCAGTGAACTTGATGGGGAGTTGCGACATAAATTGCATCGACATCTGATGCGACAAGTTCTTCATAGCTTCCGAATGCTTTAACCCCATCGCGAAATGCTTGAGCCTTTTCAATCGATCGAGAACCAACTGCAGAGATCGCCATTTCGGTATGTTCAAATACATCTGCTGCGAACTCTCGAGCAATGCCACCAGTGCCTAAAATGCCCCATTTAATGCTCATGGCTCATGGTGGCATACTTACGCCCGTGGCTGAGATACCGACAAAGCTCCCTTACGGAACTCTTCGTGCGCTGCTGACTCCAATTCTCTTAATCGCCTTTCGTCCAAAGGTAAAAGGTCTGCGCCACGTGCCAGCAACTGGCCCATGTATCTTGGCAAGTAATCACTTATCTTTTAGCGATTCAGTATTTATGCCGCTTGTTGTGCCGCGCAAAGTTACTTATTTGGCAAAGGCAGAATATTTCAATTCACCAGGCATTAAAGGTTTCATTCAAAAGCTAACTTTTATTGCACTTGGACAAGTTCCAGTTTATCGCAGTGGTGGTCGCAGATCAGAGGCAGCGCTTCTTACTGGCTTAAAGATTCTCTCCGAAGGAGATTGCTTAGGAATTTATCCAGAGGGCACTCGCTCTCCAGATGGTCGTCTGTATAAGGGTCGCACTGGCATTGCGCGCTTAGCTATGGAATCAGGCGCACCTGTGATTCCGGTAGCGATGTTTAATACTCACGAGATTCAACCAACCGGAAAATTAATGCCAAAGGTGAAACGCGTGAAGATGCAATTTGGCGAACCAATGTATTTCACTGGTGATTCGACAGATATGAATACTTTGCGCGATGTAACAGATGAAATTATGCGCAAGATCCAGAGCATGTCTGGACAAGAGTATGTTGATATTTACGCATCAAAGCGTAAATCTGAAATCTCTGACGAAGATTAATCTAAAGCGTTACGAGCTTTTAAGAATTTACAGGTAGGACAATCAACTCCGCTATTTGGAATATCGCCTTCTAACATCGTAATTAAATCTTCGACCAATGCGTTAAATCTGACAGTATCTCGGGGGACGGGTACATATTTCTGTCTGATCTTAAATCCATCCGCTTCCGCATGATCTGGATTCCAGACTAAAAGACCCATCGAATCAACAGGTTGGCCATTACCAACTGCAGGATTCTCTAGTGAGTATGCATAAGCTTCAAGTTGTGGAGCATAGTGGGCAGCGCTGTCGCGATCTGAATCACTAACTTTGCAATCGATAATTGCTAATGAGCCATCGCTATTTTCGCCAAGCACGTCGTACTTTCCGTAGAAGCGCCATCTAGTCTCTTCGCCATTTATCTTGATTTTAGAACTGTTAATAAATTGGCCCCATTTAGTAATTTTGCCGTCACCTAGCGAAGGATCAATATCGCGCAAATTAGCGCCTTGGAAAAGGGTTTCTTGCATATCTGCAAGAGTTGAAACTAGCGGCATAGTTAGGGGCGCTTGAACTTTAAACCAATAGAAAATCCATAAACAACGGCGACAAGTTGAGAGACCGAAAGTTAAATCGGATGGGCGAATAGTTGATCTAGTTGGGGTAGCAGGCTTAATCATTGGGCCATGACCGCCTGAATAATTATTAGGACACCTAAGAAAATCATTACGCCACCGCCACCTGCGCGAAGTTTTTCAAGTCGACCTCGATCTGAAGATAGCCATTCGCGTGCTTGCCCTGCAAGTAAACCCCACATGCCATCACTTAGTAGCGCGATGATGCAGAAAACTAAGCCTAAGAACCAAAGTTGCCACGTTACATGTCCGCGATCACGATCAATAAATTGCGGACATACGGCGGCATAGAAAACAATCGCTTTTGGATTTAATACGCCGACTACAAAACCTTCGCGCCAAGTTCTAAAGAATGTTGGTGCGCCACCGGTGGTAGCAGTCATATCTTCTGCATGTTCGGTACGTTTACGAATCGCATCTATGCCTAAGTAAATTAAATAAAGTCCACCGCCCCATTGGACGGCGTTATAAGCAAGCTCACTGCGCTGGAGGATTGGACCTATTCCAAGCGCAGTGAGCGTTGCTAATACAAACGAACCACTTACATTTCCCGCTGCAGTTGCTACCGCAATCTTCTTACCCCAGCTGATCGCTCGCGCCACAATAAAGAGCACGCTTGGACCGGGGGCCAAGATGATTAAGTAAGCAGCAATTGCATATTCAAATAACCGCGACGGGATTGGCATGTAAGTAGTTTAGTGGCGTGCCTTACGAATGCCGTGAAGTACAAGTGTGCCAAGCATCGCAACAAGAGTTGCATTGATGATGCCGCTAAATGTGTACTTTCCAACAGTCCATGACATATCTGAGATACCGATAATCAGGGCAGATGCAGCGATAAGTAGATTAAGTGAATCTGTGAAATCAACCTTTGCATCAATCCAGATACGTGCACCAAGGATGCCGATCATGCCAAATAGCGCAGTTCCAGCGCCGCCAAGTGCGCCAACTGGAGTTGCGCTCAAGATTGCTCCAAATTTTGGAACTAGGCCAAGCAAAATCGCGCCAACGCCTGCGATCCAATAAGCAGCAGTTGAATAAACGCGAGTAGCAGCCATTACGCCGATGTTCTCAGCGTATGTAGTAGTACCTGAACCGCCGCCGAAGCCAGCAACAGTTGTTGCAAGACCATCAGCAAGTAGCGCATCGCCCATTGCATCATCAAGATTCTTGCCGGTCATCGTTGAAACAGCCTTAACGTGTCCGACGTTCTCTGCAATTAAAACAAGCACAACTGGAAGGAAGAGCACGATTGCGCTACCTGAGAAAGTTGGTGATGTGAAATCAGGAAGCGCGAACCACTTAGCTGCCTTTACGCCATCAAAGTTGACGTCGCCACGTACTGCAGCGAAAACATAACCAATAACAATTCCTAGGAAGATGCTAATGCGCGCCATGAAACCTTTTGATAGCGCAGCGATTAGCGCAATTGAGCCAAGAGTTACGATTGCATATAGCGGACCAGCTGCAAAATTATTCTTAGCTGCGCCTGCAAGATTTAAACCAATCACCATAACGATGGTGCCGGTTACAACTGGTGGCAGAAGTAGGTTGATCCAATTTGTTCCAGCTGCTTTAACAATCAAACCAACTAGAGCGAGGATTGCACCTGTTACTACAACGCCGCCAAGAGCTGCGCCAAAATTCTTATCTGCTCCCATTGCGCCAGCGATTGGTGCAAGGAATGCAAATGATGAACCCAAATAACTTGGTACGCGATTCTTGGTAATGATTAGGAATAGAAGTGTTCCGATTCCTGAGAAGAAGAGAGTTGTTGTCGGTGGAAATCCAGTAATGATTGGAACCAAGAATGTTGCACCGAACATTGCAGCGATATGCTGCAGACCAACGCCAACTGTGCGCGGCCAGGTTAAACGCTCATCGGTTGAGACCACATCGCCTGAAGAGATCGATTTGCCGTCGCCATGGAGCTTCCAGCTAAGAAGAGACATAGATGTCCTTTCGAGTGAGGTGGGGAAGGACGGCTAAAGGGTAGGCGCCGTGGTCAGGCTCACAGGCGTACGCCACGCAACATAGGCGCAAGAACTGGATTTTTAATCTTATATCGGGTTAAATTCCGTATCGATATATCGAATCGATATATCCACTGGATATAACTAGGCGGGAGCCATAATGCGCAGCAAGGCAGAGACCCTGGAGTTCACCCTCCTTGGCCTACTTAGCCAGTCGCCGCTTCATGGTTATGAGATCCGAAAGCGCCTTAGCGCGATCTACGGACCCTTCCGTGCGCTCTCTTTCTCAGTTCTATATCCGCAGCTGCGCCGAATGCTAGAGGCGGGGCTTATTGCAGAGCGTTTAGATGAGAGCACTCGTCGCTCACGCATTATTTACAACATCACCAAAGCTGGCGAGAAGAAGTTCGCGCAGCTAACAGATTTAGTTAACCCAGAATCATGGGAAGACGATGGCTTTGAGGCGCGCTTTGCATTTTTTGGCGCAACTTCGACAAATAGCCGAATCAGAATTCTTGAGGGACGCCACCGTCGCCTTAAGGAAAAGGCCGAATTACTTCGCGGCGAATTAGATCGCGATGGAATGGGTTTAGATAAATATCTAGAAGAGTGGCGTCGTCACTCACTGGAATCAGCCGAGCGCGAAATCGTTTGGTTGGAAGAGTTGATTCACACTGAGAGGAAAAAATGACAATCAATACAAACGCTGGCGACATTCGCGTTGCCATTGTTGGCGTTGGTAACTGTGCTAACTCACTTGTTCAGGGAGTTGAGTACTACAAGGATGCAAAGCCAGATCAGGAAATTCCAGGTCTTATGCATGCTGTTGTTGGTGGTTACCACATCAATAACGTTAAGTTCGTTGCTGCTTATGACGTAGATGCAAAGAAGGTCGGTCTAGATCTTTCTGATGCAATCTGGGCGTCTGAGAACAATACAATCAAGTTTTGCAACGTACCAAAGAGCGGTGTAACCGTTGAACGCGGAACTACACATGACGGTCTTGGTCGTTACTACAAAGAAACTATCGAAGAATCTTCAGCAGCTCCTGTTGACATGGTTGCATCTCTTAAGGCGCACAAAGTTGACGTTCTAATCTGCTACCTACCTGTAGGTTCAGAAGTTGCAGCTAAGTTCTACGCACAGTGTGCAATCGATGCAGGTTGTGCATTCGTTAACGCACTTCCAGTATTTATCGCTTCGGACCCAACATGGGCAAAGAAGTTCGAAGATGCTGGCCTACCAATCGTTGGTGATGACATTAAGTCACAGGTTGGCGCGACAATTACTCACCGCATCATGACCAAACTCTTCCAGGATCGTGGTGTTCACGTAGATCGCACTTACCAGTTAAACGTTGGCGGAAACATGGACTTCAAGAACATGTTGGAGCGCGATCGTTTGGAATCAAAGAAGATCTCAAAGACCAACTCTGTTACCTCGCCACTTGATTACGATCTAGGCGACAAGAACGTACACATCGGTCCTTCTGATTACATTCCA
>JALQWD010000199.1 GCA_023260175.1 Candidatus Nanopelagicaceae bacterium
GTGTTTTCGAACGCGAACAAGCAGCGATGGAAGCATTGGAAAACGGAACCATTCAAGCAGGCGATGTAGTTGTGATTCGCTATGAAGGACCAAAGGGTGGTCCAGGTATGCGCGAAATGTTGATGATTACCGGTGCAATCAAGGGCGCAGGTTTAGGTAAATCAACTCTGCTACTTACCGATGGACGTGTCTCTGGTGGTTCAACTGGTCTATGCGTTGGCCACGTTGCACCTGAAGCAGTCGATGGCGGACCAATCGCATTTATTAAAGATGGCGATTTAGTTCGAATTGATATTCCAAATCGTAAATTGGATTTATTAGTTGATGCTGCAGAACTTGAGAAGCGCAAAGTTGGTTGGAAGCCGCTTCCACATAAATACGATCGCGGTGTATTGCACAAGTATTCTAAGCTTGTTGGTTCTGCATCTCGCGGAGCAGTGTGTGACTAAAATTCACAAAGCGACATTACCTGTCATCGCATTAAGCCTTATGACAGTAATGTCAGCAATGGCATCACTAAATTTAGCGTTGCCAGCAATTGCACGTGAATTTTCAGCATCGCAAGCACAATTAACATGGATAGTTGACTCTTATACCGTCGTCTTTGCAGGTTTACTTCTGTTTGCAGGTGCGCTTAGCGACAAATATGGGCGAAAAACTTTATTGTTAATTGGATTAGTAATTTATTTCTTAGTTTCAACTTATGGTCTTTATGTGAGTAGCACTGCTCATTTAATTGCATTGAGAATCGTGATGGGTATTGGAGCCGCCTGCATAATGCCTTCAACTCTATCCGTGATTACCTCAAGTTTTCCGGTTGAAGATAGACCAAAAGCTGTTGGGGTATGGGTTGGAGTGGCAGGCGGCGGTGCGATTATTGGCTTATTTGGAACTGCGGTTTTAATGCGATATTTCTCATGGCACTCTTTCTTTGCATTAAATTTAACTTTAGCGGCAATCGCTTTTATCGGTGCGTTGCGGTTTATTCCAAATTCAGTTGAAGGAAATCGCCCATTAGATTTATTAGGCGGCGCTTTTTCTATTATCGGCATAGGCGGAATTGTCTTTGCAATCATTGAAGGTCCAGAACGTGGATGGGGAAGCAGCTATGCAATATCTGGATTTGTGATCGGTGTGATTTCACTTTTTGCATTTGTAATTTATGAGATGCGAATTGCTCACCCGCTTTTAGATCCGCGTAATTTCACAAACCGTCGTTTTAGTGCTGGGGCAATTTCCATATTGATCCAATTCTTCGGCCAGTTCGGTTTTATTTTTGTTATCTTGCAATACTTGCAATTCATTATTGGCTATTCACCTTGGCAGGCTGTCACGAGATTGTTGCCTATGCCATTTATTTTGCTTCCTGTTGCAAGAGCTTCTGGGGAATTGAGTAAGAAATATCCTCAGAAATATTTGGGAGCAATTGGTTTAAGTATTTATGCAATTGGCATATTCACGTTTTCGACATTGGGATTGCAATTAAATTATTGGCATTTCCTATTTGCTTTAATATTTATGGCAGCGGGAATGGCCTTGGCGGCAACACCTGCCACGACTGCAATAACGAATGCGCTACCAGCGCACAAGCAAGGTGTCGCATCCGCTGTAAATGACACTTCCCGTGAAGTTGGAAGCGCGCTTGGCGTTGCAATTGTTGGAGCGGCATTAAATTCAAAATATCGTGATGCGATGCTGCCAGCTGTTAAAGATTTGCCGGAAAATCTTGCAAATCACATTACAAATTCAGTGGCATTTACTTCGATGAATCCACCAGCGGGCAAAGAAGCAGAGTTTGCAGAATTGAAGCGCTTAGCTTTCGAAAGTTTCCTTTCAGGCATTTCTTTTTCATTGAAGTTAGTGGCAGCTGTGGCTTTATTTGGTGCCTTTTTGATTTTTACCATTGCACCAAAGCATTCCGAATAATGAGATGCTCATCTCATCTCTTGACGCTCCACTCTATTTAAGGGAGGATTCACCCATGCGTAAAGCGTTATTAAACTCAGCTTCGTCAGTAATTGTCGTGGTGGTCATTCGATAGCGCGTGCCCGAAAATCGGAAAACGCGCCCTCTGCAAAGTCAGAGGGTTTTTTAGTTTCAGGAAAGGAGTAAGCAGAAGATGTCAGAGCAAATTACAGGAGCCCAGTCTCTAGTGAAGTCACTAGAGGCAGCTGGCGTCGTAGATATGTTCGGTCTACCTGGCGGTGCAATTTTGCCTGCTTACGATCCGATCTTTGATTCAAAGATTCGCCATATCTTGGTTCGCCACGAACAAGGTGCAGGTCATGCTGCAACTGGATATGCGCAAGTAACAGGTCGCGCTGGTGTTTGCATTGCAACTTCAGGACCAGGTGCAACAAATTTAGTTACACCACTTGCTGATGCGGCGATGGATTCAGTTCCGGTTGTTGCAATTACTGGTCAAGTTCCAGGACCTGCAATTGGAACAGATGCATTCCAAGAAGCTGATATTCGCGGAATCACCATGCCTTTCACAAAACATAATTTCTTAGTTACAGATCCTCGCGAAATTCCTAACGCAGTTGCGCAGGCATTTCATATTGCAACTACTGGTCGTCCAGGACCTGTTCTTGTTGACGTAACTAAAGATGCGATGCAGATGATGACTGAATTCCACTGGCCAAAGGAGATCAAACTTCCTGGCTATCGAATTCCTGGTGCACCTGCAGAGCAGCCAATTCTTGACGCAGCGCAATTAATTTTCGAATCAAAGAAACCTGTTCTTTATGTTGGTGGCGGCGTAATCAAAGCAAATGCATCTGCAGAGCTTCGCGAATTAGCAGAGCTAACTGGTATTCCTGTTGTAACAACTTTGATGGCACTTGGTGCATTCCCAGATTCACATCGTCAGCATTTAGGTATGCCAGGTATGCACGGTTCTGTTTCTGCAGTTACTGCGCTACAAAAAGCAGATCTATTAATTACTTTGGGTGCGCGTTTTGATGACCGTGTAACTGGAAAGCTATCTTCATTCGCACCAAAGGCGCGTGTAATTCATGTTGATATTGATCCAGCTGAAATCGGAAAGAACCGCAGCGTTGATGTTCCAATCAATGGTGATTTAAAGGCAGTTATTAAAGCTTTGATTCCAGCTCTTAAGAAGCACGGAAAGCTTGATATTGCTTCTTGGTGGCATGCGTTAGATAAGTTAAAAGCGACTTATCCAGTGGGTTATGACAAGCCAGCAGATGGTTCGCTTGCACCGCAATATGTAATTGAAAGAATTGGCCAGATCTCTGGTTCAGATTCAATTTATGTTGCAGGCGTTGGCCAACATCAGATGTGGGCATCTCAATTTATTAATTACGAGAAGCCACGTACTTGGCTTAACTCTGGCGGCGCCGGCACTATGGGATATGCAGTTCCTGCTGCAATGGGTGCAAAAGTTGGCGCACCTGATTCGATAGTATGGGCAATCGATGGCGATGGTTGTTTCCAAATGACTAACCAAGAGTTAGTGACGTGTGCTCTCAACAATATTCCTATCAAGGTTGCGATTATCAATAACGAATCT
>JALQWD010000122.1 GCA_023260175.1 Candidatus Nanopelagicaceae bacterium
ATTACTCAATCTGAAAAGGAAGTTCAGGTTGTGGTCTCTGATAATGGTCCTGGACTATCTGATGCAGATCGCGACAAGATTTTTGAACGTTTCTATCGCGTAGATCCATCCAGGCAGCGCACTGGCGCTGAAGGAAGTGGACTTGGTTTATCTATCGTGGATGCAGTGATGCGATCACACGGTGGCCATGTAAGCGTAGATTCAAAACTTGGCGAAGGTACGACCTTTACGCTCCATTTTCCATCTGACGCAGAGTAGCAATTCGCTCTGAGAGCGGTGGATGGGTAGCAAATAATTTAGAAACGCTAGAACTATCTAAAGGCGATTCAATATAGAGATGTGCAACTGCATTAGACGCGTGAACGACAACTGTGGAATCTGCTTGCAAAACTTCTAGTGCTTTACGTAAACCGGTTGGGTTGCGCGTAAATTGAACTGCAGTCGCATCAGCTAACGCTTCACGGCGACGGCTAATTGCCGCTTTTAAAAGCACCGCTGCAATTGGCGCTAAAATTAAAATAAAGAGTGAAACAATTAACGCAATTGGATTGGCGTTACTTTCGCGATCGCGACGACCGCCACCAAACCACATCATACGCATTAGAAAATCGCTAAAGATTGCAATTGCACCCGCAGTAGTTGCGGCAACTGCGCTTACTACAGTGTCACGATTACCAACATGCGCCATTTCATGTGCAATCACACCTTGTAGCTCATCGCGATCCATCGCATCCAAAATTCCAGTAGTAAATGCAATAAGCGCATGTTCTGGATCGCGCCCAGTTGCAAAGGCATTTGGCGCGTTATCTTCAACGATTGCAACCTTTGGCATTGGTAAACCGCTTGCCAAGCAGACCTCTTGAATCAGCGAAAATAGGCGCGGATTATCGCTTTCCTGGATCTGGCGCGCACCAGTCATTGTTAAAACCAATTTATCTGAAGCGTAATAACTTCCCCATACCGAAATTAGAGATAGACCAACTGCAATTGGAACAATTCCTGCAGTAGATGAACCCATATAGGTGAGTGCGGCATAAACAACCAACCACATCAACGCACCAAAACTTGCTAATAATAGAAATGTCTTTCGCTTATTAGCAGCTTGATGCGCGCGGAAATTTACTTCTGACATATCAATTAGCTTTAATTAAAACTGAACTTTAGGAGCTTTGCGATCTTGTGGATCTTCAACTTCGTAAAATTCGCGATCGCCGATTTTTGCAAGCCCTGCAAATAGATTGCCAGGGAAGGTCTTTACAGTCTGATTTAGCGAACGAACTGTGTCGTTGTAGAACTGACGAGCAAAGGCAACTTTATTTTCAGTTGTAGCAAGTTCATCTTGTAGCTGTAAGAAGTTTGCCGATGCTTTCAGATCTGGATAAGCCTCAGCGACTGCAAGTAAACCGCGGAGCGCTTGAGTTAGTTGGCCATCTGCGGCAGAGACATCTTGCACGCTAGTTGCACTAGTTGCCTTTGCGCGAGCAGCGACAACTTTTTCGAAAGCTTCTTTTTCATGCGATGCATAACCTTTAACGGTCTCAACTAGATTCGGAATTAAATCCGAACGGCGCTTTAACTGAACTTCGATCTGTGAGAAACCCTCATCAACAGAGACATTCAAGCGAACTAATTTGTTGTACTGCGCGATTGCAAAGAAGACTGCGAGCGCGATTACGCCCAGAATTACATAAGTTGTGTTCATTTACTTCCTCCCGCCATTTAGCTAATAAAACAGCGAGTAGAAAGTATTTATTTCACGTCGCTCTTATGGAAGTTTAGCCAAGAACGGCTGGCAGTTGGACCGCGCTGGCCCTGGTATCTGCTGCCGTAAACCGCCGATCCGTATGGAT
>JALQWD010000060.1 GCA_023260175.1 Candidatus Nanopelagicaceae bacterium
AATTTGAATTTGAAGGTCAAGATAATTTGCCACGTAAAGGTGGCGCAGTGATTGCGAGCAATCACATTAGTTATTTAGATTTTGCATTTATCGGAACTGGTGCGCTGCACCTAAAACGTTACATCCGTTTCATGGCTAAAAAGGGCGCATTCGATAACAAGATTGCTGGTCCACTGCTTCGCGGTATGAAACATATTTCTGTAGATCGCGAAAATGGTGGCGCTTCTTTTGTGGCAGCACTTCGCGCACTTCGAGATGGAGAGATTGTTGGAATCTTTCCTGAAGCGACAATCAGTACCTCATTTGAAATAAAGTCCATGAAATCCGGCGCAGTCCGATTAGCAATGGGCGCTGGTGTGCCAGTTATCCCTGTTGTTATCTGGGGATCGCAACGTATTTGGACCAAGGGGCAGCCAAAGAATTTTTCTCGTAAATCAATTCCGGTTCATATAGTTTATGGCGAACCCCTAATCTTTAAGAAAGATGACAATCTAGAGGAATCAGAGAGCATCTTGCGCGAAAAGATGATTGAAATGCTCCATAAAGCGCAGGATAAATATCCAGATAGCCATGTTGGCGAGCGTTGGGCGCCGCAACGACTTGGTGGCACTGCGCCTGCTCCGGTAGTTAACGACTAATCGAAGGGTAAACTCACCAACTATGTTCGGACAGATTCGCGAAGCGTATAAAGTTACAAAGGCAGAGAAACCATGGATCGGCGCTGCGATGGCCTTCATTTTCTTGGCCGTCACAGGTATCGGCGTGATTATCGGAAGCACCACCGGCCATCCGATTTACTCTGCATTTATTGCAATCCCTTTTGCATTCCTATCAGCAATGTTCTTCTTTAGTTTTGTTGCTAACCGTGCTGCATATGCATCTATCGAAGGCGTAATGGGCGCTGGTGCATCTGTGATGATGGCGATTCGTCGCGGCTTCACAACTACACCAATGGTTTCAGTTAATAAGCAACAAGATATGGTGCATCGCGCTGTTGGTCGCGCCGGAGTAATTCTCGTTGGCGAAGGTTCAAATGGAGTTCGCACTCTTTTGGCTGATGAAGCTAAGAAAGTCGAACGTTTCGTTCCTGGCGTTCCTGTCACTACTTTAATCGTAGGTGATGGCGAAGGCCGCGTTGCAATCAATAAATTGCAGCGCACTATGAAAAAGTTGCCAAAGCAGATTTCAAATAATCAATTGCGCGAAGTTCGTAGTCGCCTTAAGGCTGTTGGCGGAATGAATATGCCAATTCCAAAGGGACCGATGCCTAAGAACTTACGTGTTCCAAAAATGTAACTAATCAACTTTTACTAAATAAGTACCTGACAGACGGTCGTGGATTCCACGGCCGTTTTCGTCATATGTAACGGCAAAAATAACTGTACATAAGAGCGCAGTTCTAATTAGCGCTTGTATTGGTGAAGGTGCGCCACCATCTGCAAAGCGCACAACTTTGATCTTCAGTAAACGGTGGCCGAAAGATGCACCGCCGAACGCTGTTAGAAGCGAAACTTCGGCGAAGAAGATAATCAGGGTCGTAAATTGGCCATCGATATTGAACCCTTTGACGATAGCGAGGCAGGCCAGCCAATCAGCTATCACCCCGGCCATGCGCCTGAAAAGAGTGACCTGTACCCCGTTAAACATGCTCAAACCCTAATCTCTTAACATGGCTGTAACAAACCGAGTAGGTCTAATTAACAGATAAAGCCTAGGGTTCTACCCATAACCCTCAGTGTCGACGGGTTGTATAACTAGAAAATCTATTGGGAGATTTTAATGTTTAAAAACTCGAAAGAAATTCTTGATTTCATCAAGAAAGAAGATGTGAAGCTTGTTGATATTCGCTTCATCGATCTTCCAGGTATTCAACACCACTTCAATGTTCCAGCTGGCGCATTTGATGAATCAGTCTTTACTGATGGTTTAATGTTCGATGGTTCTTCTATCCGTGGATTCCAGTCAATTCATGAATCAGATATGAAGTTACTGCCGATTCCAAACTCTGCGTATTTAGATCCATATCGCAAAGAGAAGACACTGATTGTTCTATTCTCTGTGCACAATCCAATTGATAACACACCTTATTCACGTGACCCACGAGGTGTACTTACTAAGGCTGTTAATTACTTAAAAGCATCAGGTATTGCGGATCAGGCGTACTTTGCTCCAGAAGCAGAGTTTTATATTTTTGATGCAATTCGCTTTAAGACAGATATGCACGAGTCATATCACCACATTGATTCTTATGAGGGTTGGTGGAATCGCGGCGAGGAATTCGACGCAGATGGCACGCCTTCACGCGGCTACCGCACACGCATCAAGGGTGGCTACTTCCCTGTTTCACCAACCGATCAATTTGCAGATCTTCGCGATGAAATCGTAATGAAGCTTGAAGAGGTTGGTCTTGAGGTTGAACGCTCTCACCACGAAGTTGGAACTGCCGGTCAGATGGAAATTAACTATCGTTTCAGCGATGTTGAAACAGCTGGCGATGACATCATGAAGTTTAAGTACGTCGTTAAGAACACTGCTTGGCAGAATGGCAAGACTGCAACATTTATGCCGAAGCCACTTTACGGTGACAATGGTTCAGGTATGCACGTTCACCAGTCACTTTGG
>JALQWD010000084.1 GCA_023260175.1 Candidatus Nanopelagicaceae bacterium
CTGGTAAATCTGCGCTAGCTCTCTGTGCTGGTCTTGAAGCAGTCATGGAGCGACGTTTACATAAAAAAGTTGTGGTCTTCCGTCCGCTCTATCCAGTTGGTGGCCAAGAGTTGGGTTACTTACCAGGAACCGAGGGCGAGAAGATGTCGCCTTGGGCGCAAGCAGTCTTTGACACTCTCGGCGCTCTCGTTTCAAATCAGGTAATTGAAGAGATTATGGATCGTGGCTTAATCGAAGTTCTCCCACTAACCCATATCCGCGGCCGCTCGTTACATGATGCCTTTGTAATTGTTGATGAAGCTCAATCGCTAGAACGCGGCGTGCTACTGACAGTTCTATCAAGAATCGGCCAGCAGTCCCGAGTGGTCCTGACCCATGACGTTGCCCAGCGCGATAACTTGCGCGTCGGTCGCCATGATGGCGTCGTCGCGGTCGTTGAATCCCTCAAAGGCAACCCGCTCTTTGCCCACATCACGCTTACCCGCAGCGAGCGCTCGCAGATCGCTGCTCTGGTGACGGAACTTCTGGAAGGGCCAATCACGCTTTAAGAGTGTGACATCTCTGTAAAAATCTCACAGTCACAAAGTAGGGCAAATCGGACATACCCCGTTCTGACCTGCACTTTTGTCGACCCCAAAGCCCTGTGGAGAAAGATTTTTCCACACTTATGCGGGTCGCAATTTGCCGATGTCGTACCTGATTGGAAGCCTTACCCCGTTGGCAAGAGCGCTCGGCTCTGGCTAAAGATTTGCAGAGGTGAGAAAGGCAGGTGACAGAGTGAAGATCGATCTTTTCTATCAAGCGCTCGTTGCTCGTCGTGCTCGCGCTGCCTGGGCAATGATTGCAACTATGGTCGTCATGTCGACTGCAACCCCTAGCTCTTATGGTCTGGAATTTCCAATGACCACGCAGCTCTCTCTTCCAGATGGGGCTTACCTAGTAGCTAGCCAGATTCACCAAGAGAATCCGGATCAGCAGGTCGCTGCCCTCTATGCAAATTTAAATACCAAGAAGTCAGTCTCGGCTATCGACCTTCGCGCAGTGGCACTTGCAAGTCGCCAGATCGAATTAGCTCGCACCCCAAATGGTGCCAAGCAGGTTGCCTTCTCGATTATCCGCACCGAATACAAGCGCTGGAACGCTTCGCAAGAGCAATGCTTGGTAAAGCTTTGGACCAAGGAATCTCATTGGAATTACAAAGCGCATAACTATCGCTCAGGTGCACACGGAATTGCGCAGGCATACCCTGCAATCAAGATGGAGAGCCAAGGTCTAGATTGGCGCACCAATGCAGTTACCCAGATTCGTTGGGGACTTAACTACATTGATAAGCGTTATGGATCGCCATGTAAGGCGCTCTATCGCCACAACGCTCGCGGCGCTTACTAATACTTAACTTTAATTAATTAAATTTCTGGCTTGGTGCCAATTGTTAGCGGCTTAGCTGTTTCAGCAAAGAAATCATTTCCCTTATCGTCTACGACAATAAATGCTGGGAAGTCTTCAACTTCAATTTTCCAGACCGCTTCCATGCCAAGCTCTTCGAAATCTAAAACTTCAACTTTTTTGATGCAATCCTGAGCAAGGCGAGCAGCTGGACCACCGATAGAACCAAGATAGAAGCCGCCGTGCTTCTTGCACGCATCAGTTACCTGCTTTGAACGATTGCCTTTCGCGAGCATTACAAATGATCCGCCTGCTGCTTGGAATTGCTCAACATAAGAATCCATACGTCCTGCAGTAGTTGGACCAAAGGAGCCAGAGGCAAAACCAGTTGGAGTCTTTGCCGGGCCTGCGTAATAGACCGCATATTTCTGCATATATTCAGGAAGCGGCTTACCGCTATCTAAAATCGCTTTAATTTTTGCATGTGCCAGATCTCGCGCTACAACTAGCGTTCCAGTTAAAGATAGACGTGTTTTAACTGGGTATTTAGATAGTTCGGCGCGAATCTCTGTCATCGGCTTACTTAGATCAATCTTCACAACGTTATCGTCTAGATGCTCATCTGTAGTTTCAGGTAAGAAGTGCGCAGGTTCGCGCTCTAGATCTTCGATGAAGATTCCTTCTTTGGTGATCTTTGCCTTTGCTTGGCGATCAGCTGAACAGGAGACTGCAATAGCAATTGGCAGAGATGCGCCATGTCGAGGAAGACGAACAACGCGAACGTCGTGGCAGAAATATTTGCCGCCAAATTGAGCGCCAATTCCTAGCTTCTGGGTAATCTTTAAAACCTCAGCTTCGACTTCTTGGTCGCGGAATGCGTGACCTGTTGCAGCATCTCCTGAAGTTGGTAGTGAATCTAAATATTTTGTTGAAGCAAGCTTTGCAGTTTTAACTGTGTGCTCTGCGCTTGTGCCGCCAACAACGATTGCCAAGTGATACGGAGGGCAAGCGGCTGTACCAAGTGAACGAAGTTTCTCTTCGAGCCATGGGTAGAAGGCATCTTTATTTAGAACTGCTTTTGTCTCTTGGTAAAGGAAAGATTTATTTGCGCTTCCGCCACCTTTTGCGATGTACAAGAAGTTATATTCATCTTGATGATCAGAATCTGCATAGATCTCAATCTGCGCTGGCAAATTGTTTCCGGTGTTCTTCTCATCCCACATATTTACCGGCGCCATTTGGCTATAACGTAAATTCAAATTTGTGTATGCGTTGTAAACGCCTTCGGAGATTGATTTCTCATCTTTACCTGAAGTCAGAACGTACTGGCCCTTCTTGCCCATAACTAAAGCAGTGCCAGTGTCTTGGCACATTGGCAGAATTCCGCCTGCTGCAATGTTGGCATTCTTTAATAAATCTAAAGCTACGAAGCGATCATTTGGGGATGCCTCTGGATCTTTTAAAATCTTGGTCAGCTGCTCTAAGTGCGCCGCACGCAAATAATGGTTGATATCGTGAATTGCAGTTTCAGTTAACTTTGTCAGCGCCTCTGGAGCGACCTCTAGGAAGTCAAGATCTCCATGCTTAACTACTTTTACGCCCTCAGTTGAGACCAAGCGATATTTAGTCTGGTCTTTGCCAACTGGAAGGAGATCTGAGTAGTTAAATGTCATCTTTAGCTCTTCTCTAACTTAGCTTTTGCGCCATCTAATAGCTCTTGGCAGATTTTCGCTAACTCTTCGCCGCGCTCCCATAGCTTTAGCGAATCTTCTAGCGTTGCAGAGCCAGCTTCTAGCTGCTCAACGACCTTGGTTAACTCTTCGCGAGCCTTTTCGTATGAGACCTTCTCAGCCATATGGGTAATTTACTCTCTACTTGATTGTTGCTTCTACTGAATCTTGAGCCAAGCGGATGCGAACTGAGTCACCAGTTGCCACATCTTTCGCGCTACGTAGCGCCTTTCCATCAGAGCGCTGCACAACTGCATAGCCACGCTCTAATGTCGATTGCGGCGAGAGCGCACGTACTCGAGCAAGGAGATGTTGTAAATCTTCTTGCGCCAAGTTGATGCGATGGACAAATGCTATGCGGCGGTCAAAGAGCGATTTAATGCGATCAGATTCGCGATCTAAACGGGCTGTCAATGTGCGATGAGCGCGCATCTGCAGCGCATCAATAAAGGCCAATTCTTCATTTAAATCTGGCACAACTTTCTTGCCTGCATCCGTTGGAGTAGAGGCGCGGTAATCAGCAACTAAATCAAGTAGCGGTGAATCCTTTTCGTGGCCGATGGCGCTAACGATTGGCGTCTTGCAACTTGCAGCTAAACGGACCAGTCCTTCATCGCTAAATGGCAGTAAGTCTTCAAAGGAACCACCTCCGCGGGTAATGATGATGACATCAACATCTTTATTTGCTTCAAGTTCTTTAAGCGCTGCGCTGACTTGGATAACTGCATCTGCACCTTGGACCTGAACTTCGCGAACTTCAAATTGCACAGATGGCCAGCGACGCTTTGCATTTTCAAGGACATCTTTTTCAGCATCTGAATTGCGGCCACAAATTAAGCCCACTTTATTTGGCAGTAGCGGAAGTTCCTGCTTCCACTTGGCATCAAATAAACCTTCGGCTGCCAATAAGTTCTTGAGCATCTCAAGACGGGCAAGGAGTTCTCCAACACCAACCTCTTTGATTTCTCGGACCCAGAATGAGACGGAACCATTTTTGGTATACCAAGATGGCTTAGCCAGAATTTTGATTCGTGCATTTTCGCCAACAGTTTTCTTATTAAAAATCCCAGATGGGCAGGCGAGCGAGATGCTCATATCAACGCTGGAATCACGCAGCACCATGTAGGTGAAATCTCTTCGTGAATTAATCTGCGAAAGCTCACCTTCGATCCAGATAGGGCCAAGCGCATCTATATATTCTTTAATAATTTCAGAGACCACGCGCACTGGCGCTGGTTGCTCCTCTGAATTTTCAAGCATGCGGGTGAGCCTAATACACTTGTGTGAATCTTTTTTCCGTCACCTTTTTTTGTTTGAACATCTCTCCACTT
>JALQWD010000151.1 GCA_023260175.1 Candidatus Nanopelagicaceae bacterium
TCTGGCCGATTGGTTTGGCCAGCCGTACTCGGCCGCCGCTGCTGCGAAGTCGAACAGTCTGATGCCGCTACTGAAGAACGAAGCGGCCTCCGAACGAGCCGAATTGTTTTTGCTCGACGACGAGGGGAACGCGGCCATGCGAACCCGCTTGGGCTCACTTCTTCAGGTTGGTCCAGATCGCGTCGTAGAGGTTTTGGGTTTGCTGGTCGCAGGCCTTGATGAACTCGCCCTTCTGGCCGGCGGGCGGGTTGTTCTCGGGAGAGTTCTTGATGTTCGCACCGCAGGGGAATTTGCATCTGGCCATATTGAAAATGCAATCAATATCGATGTCGAAGGCGTCACCTTTGATAGCGAAATCGCAAAGTTAGATAAAACAGTGGAATATGCAATCTATTGCCACAGTGGACGTCGCTCTGCAATCGCAGCCGACAAGATGGCTAAAGCAGGCTTTGAGAAGCTAACCAACCTACAAGAAGGAATTATTTCTTGGCAGGCTGCTGGCTATCCATTAGTAACTGCTTAATTAAATAAGCAAATAAAGGGAAATAGGGATTCGAAATGCGCGTAGTAATTATCGGAGGAGTTGCAGGCGGAATGTCTGCAGCTACTCGCCTTCGCAGACTTGATGAAAATGCAGAGATTGTTGTTCTAGAGCGATCCGGGCATGTTTCTTACGCAAACTGCGGCCTTCCTTACTATGTCGGAGGCGTAATTGCAGAAGAAGATAAGTTGTATTTGCAGACTCCAGAGTCATTACATAAGCGCTTTCGTTTAGATGTACGCGTGCATCATGAAGTTACAGAGATTTCAGCTGACAAGAAAGTTGTGATTGCACGCGATTTAATTGGTGGAACTGAATCAGAGATTAGCTTCGACAAATTAATTTTGAGCCCAGGTGCAACACCAATCACTCCGCCAATCCCTGGAATCGAACGTGCCTTAACTCTTCGAACCGTTGAAGATGTCTTGCGCATTCATGATGCTGTTGAAATCAAGCCAAAGAGCGCAGTGGTAATTGGTGGAGGTTTTATTGGCGTAGAAATGGCAGAGAATCTAGTTCATAGAGGAATTAAGACCTCTTTGATCGAAGCGCTCCCGCAGGTACTTGCACCACTAGATCCTGAAATGGCAGAGCTAGTTCATAAAGAGCTACGAAAGAATGGCATAGATCTTCACCTCGCCAATTCAGTTAAGGAGATTACTGAATCTGAAGTAGTGCTAGCTGATGGCAGCAGAGTTGCAGCTGATTTAGTAATTGCATCAATTGGCGTAAAACCTGATACCACTTTGGCGAAAGCTGCCGGACTTGAAATCGGCGTAAAAGGTGGCATCGCAGTTAATCACTTTAATCAAAGCAGCAACCCTGATATTTACGCTATTGGCGATGCTGCTGAAAAGAGCGATGAATTAACTGGCGAAAGCACGCTTATTCCTCTTGCAAATATCGCAAATCGCCATGGCCGCATTACCGCTGACCACATTGCAGGCAAGACGGTTCGTGAAGTTGCATCTATTGGAACGGCAATTGTTAAAGTCTTTGATTTAGCAGTCGCGACCACCGGATGGAATGCGAAGCGATTAGCAGCAGCGGGAAAATCGTTTACAGAGATCCATACCCACCCGAATTCACATGCAACCTACTATCCAGGCGCATCTCAATTCTCACTTAAATTGATCTTTGACCCAAAGAGCGGAGAAATCTTGGGGGCACAAGGAGTTGGTCGTGATGGTGTTGATAAGCGTATTGACGTTATTGCAACTGCACTTCGCGCAGGTGTAATAGCTCCGGCGCTTGCAGATTTAGAGCTGGCTTATGCACCTCCATTTAGTTCTGCGAAAGATCCAGTAAATATGTTGGGTTACATCGCAGAGAATGTAATTTCAGGAATTACAGAAACAGCACAGTGGAGTGAACTAGATAAATACAAATCGGAAGGTTATGCATTTATCGATGTTCGTTCAGCCTCAGAGTTCGCCAACGGCACTATTCCAGGATCAGTGAATATCCCAGTTGATGAAATGCGTGAACGTCACACCGAAATCAACAATAAAAAAGTCATTGTTAATTGCCAGGTAGGTCAACGCGGCCATGTTGCGACCATGCTGCTTCGCTCCCTTGGCTATGATGCAAAGAATCTAGATGGTGGATATCTAACTTGGATTAATTCACCAGCAGCCAATTTAAAATAGGTCAAAATTAGAGAATAGAAAGTAGAAATCATGTGCTCAAGAACCACCTGCTTTAATTGCAAGAAACCAACCTGGTCAGGTTGCGGCAATCACATTGAGATCGCACTCGCTGGCGTACCTAAGAATCAGCGTTGCAAGTGCACCAAAGCAGAGCTAGAAGCAGCGCGTGCTGCAAGAGGTGGATTCTTTTCACGAATATTTGGAAAATAGTATTTAGTTCCTAAAACTATCTTGATGTAGAGATATAAGTATCTAGACATCAAGATAGTTTTACTTTTTCTATCTGTTAGGTCACAGCGCTATCACTAAGTATTTAAAAAGACAGTGATTTTGTCTGACAGATTACACTCTTATTTCGCAAATAGGTCTAACTTGAAATTAGCAAGTTAGGAGAGACATTATGCGAAAACTTGTCATATTAGGTGCAGGAACTGCCGGCACAATGGTGGCAAACCACCTCAGTAAACATCTTAAGAAATCAGATTGGCAAATAACGATCATCGATAAAGATGACGACCACTTATATCAACCAGGTTTGTTGCTCTTACCTTTTGGTGTCTATAAAAAAGATCAACTTATTAAACCTAGAAAACGTCAAGTAAACGAACGAGTCAATTTCATATTTTCTGAAATTGAAAAAATTGAAGCCGACAACAATAAAGTCATTCTAAAGAACTCTGAAGAAATTGAATATGACTATTTAATTGTTGCGACAGGCACTACACCTCGTCCAGATCAAACCCCTGGATTAGATGATCCTGCAATTTGGTATCGAAGTGCATTTGATTTTTATACTCTTGAAGGTTCGGTTGCACTTCAGAAAGCATTAGAGAATTTCCCTGGCGGAAAGATGGTTGTACATATAACTGAATTGCCCCTTAAATGTCCAGTTGCGCCATTGGAATTTGCATTTCTAGCTGATTCATATTTTAAGAAACGTGGCATTCGAGACAAGGTACAAATTCATTATGTAACACCGCTAGAAGGTGCTTTTACCAAACCAGTATGTTCCAAAACGCTGGGTTACTTGCTAGAGGAACGAGATATCCAGCTAGAGACGGACTACGTAATTGAAAGAGTAGATCCTGAAACGAAAACTATGTATTCAATGGACGAAAGAGAAATTAAATTCGATCTTCTCGTTACTGTTCCATTAAATATGGGCGCAGATTTTATCGGAGCATCAGGTTTAGGCGATGAATTGAATTATTTGCCCGTAGATAAAGAAACATTTCTTTCAACAGATTACAACAACATTTTTGCCTTAGGTGATGCGAGCAACATTCCTGCCTCAAAAGCAGGTTCCGTGGCACATTTCGCGGTAGAAGTTTTCGCAGAGAACTTTGTTAATTATGTTAATAACTTACCTATGGAAAAGAAGTTTGATGGTCATGCTAATTGCTTTATTGAGTCCGGAAACGGAAAAGGCCTATTAATTGATTTCAATTACACAACAGAACCACTTCCTGGAAAGTTCCCACTTCCAGTAGTTGGACCTATGCCGCTATTAAAAGAGAGTCATATAAATCATCTAGGGAAACTGGCCTTTAGGTGGATTTACTGGAACATGTTATTGCCAGGGAGAAAGTTGCCTATTTCAACATCAATGCAGATGGCCGGCAAGAAAAAAGTCGAAGGCTAGGAGAGAAAAATGCCTACTATGGAGATTGCAGGAAAGTCCGTTCAGGTAAATGAGGAAGGTTTCTTGACGGAATATGACGAATGGAGCGAAGAGGTTGCTCGAGAGCTCGCAAAGAATATTGAAATCGAATTAACTGATGCACATTGGGCAATGGTCAATTTCATGAGGAGTGATTTTAAAGAGAAGGGAGAGTCACCTACTTCTAGAAGAATGCAAGTTGCAGGTGGGTTCCCAGTAAAAGATCAGTTCAACTTATTTCCAAAGAAACCAGCTAAAAAGATGGCATATATAGCTGGTGTTCCAAAACCAAAAGGATGTGTTTGAAATGAATGATAAGAAATTAGTTCCTGATTTTGACTCAGGTTCAAGCGAAGGAAGAAAACTGGCAATCATTTGCTCAAAAGGAAATCTTGATATGGCCTACCCGGGACTCATTTTGGGTAACGCTGCTCTTGGTGAAGGTGTTGAAACCCACCTATTTTTCACATTTTGGGGATTCGACATGATTATTAAGTCACGCGCTGAAAACCTACAATTCAGCCCAGCAGGCAATACTGCTTTACATATTCCGGGTACAGACTTACACATGCCTCAAGCTTTTGCTCCAGCAATGACAGGTATGGCAACTGGAATGCTTAAGAAGCAATTGGAACAACTGCAAATTCCACCAGTTCCAGATTTCTTAGATCAAATCACCGCAGCAGGTGGACATCTTTGGGCCTGTCGTTTATCTGCGGACATGAATAAAGTGGATGAACATGACTTAAGAGAAGACGTCGAAGGAATCATCAGCGCCTCTGACTTTATTGAAATGACCGACGGAGCCCAGTTGTTGTTTATCTGATAACCAAAGAGGGATTTCTTGGCAAAGATGTCTCTCTGAAAGCCAAGAACGCGTAAAAACGCGGTTTTGTCCCTCGTCTCGGGTTGAATATCTCCCGTGGCGAGGGATAAATCTTTAACAAACAATATCTCTCTTAAACGACGTCCAATTGCTAGGAAGAGATTTCAATTAACGACCGCTCAACAAAGTGCAGTTGAATTCCGCGGCAAGCCGCTGATTCTTAGTGGTGGTCCAGGATCTGGCAAAACAACGGTATTAATTGAAGCTGCAATCTCGCGAATTAATTCTGGGCAAGATCCAAATTCGATTCTCTTATTAACATTTGGTCGTGAACGTGCTTCCGAACTTCGTGACGCAATTGCATTGCAAACTTCGCAAACGATGCTTGAACCGCTTGCACGCACCTTCCATGCGCTAGCGCATTCAATTCTAAAGGCTGAAGGACATAATCCAATTCTTCTTTCGGGTCCGGAGCAAGAAGGATGGATCCGACAATTAGTTGATGGAGTTGATTGGCCAACTGAACTCCAACCTGCACTACACACTCGTGGCTTTATCCGCGAACTTCGTGATCTGATGTTAAGAGCCACAGAACGAGGCTGGACACCAGATGATTTGCATTCAAATGGACAGAAGTACAAGGAAGAGTTCTGGATTGCGGCAAGTAAATTTTGGAAGAGTTATATCGGAACACTGATTCTGGTTGATGCTGATCATGGTGAACCAAAGGAGCGTTTAGATTCAGCGCAACTGGTATGGCGTGCAGCAAATGTCACTCATAACGCATTCAAGAACCAATTCACAACTATCTTGGTAGATGAGTTCCAAGAGAGCGATAAAGCCCAACGTGCGCTCTTATCTAATATCGCAACTGATGATTTAGTGATTGCAGTTGACCCGTACAGCACTGTCGGCCGATTCCGTGGCGCTGATCCAGATGGATTAGCAGAAGCTCTTGCGCTTTATCTTGCAAAAGGCGATTCAATACATCTGAATGAAAACTTCCGAGCAAGTAGCGCAGTTCATCTATTCCTTGAAAAGGTGGCTGGGGAGTTCCCAAAGCCCCCAGAAATCCAGAGTTCACGCGGAGAAATTGCAGGTTCCGTACTCGCCGAATGCTTTATTGATGGTGCAAACGAAGCATCGTTCATTGCAGATAAATTACAGAGAGCGCACTTACAGGATGGAACGCCATGGTCAGAGATGGCGGTGATCTTTAGATCTCCTGCACAGAGCGGCGCAGTCCGAAGCGCTTTGATGCGTTACGGAATTCCTGTAGCTGGCGAATTACAGGTGCTCTCTGAGAACGCATCTATTGCGCCATTTTTGTTGATGGCAGAAGTCGCAATAAGCGGCAGAGTAGATCTAATAACTGCAGAATCGCTACTTACCTCTGAATTTGGTGGCGCAGATTCAATTTCATTTAGAAGGATGCGCCGCGAACTAGTTACCAAATATTCAAGTGCAACCGGTTTAAGCGGTTCAGAGCTAATCTGCAAAGCAATTACTGATGGTGAATATGTAATCCCAAGTGGACAAGCGCTTATTAGATTGCATGAATTGTTTGTTGAGGCCGAACGCGTAGCAAAGAAGAAAGCTTCACAACCAGAAGATTTGCTTTGGGCAATCTGGTCAAATGCCAAAACTTCAGATAACGAATTGATCAGCGATGCTTGGCGCAATCGTGCACTCAAAGGTGGCACCCGCGGAGCAAATGCCGACCGCGATCTTGATGCGATGCTGCAACTCTTTGAATCTGCTCGCCGTTTTGGCCAGAGATTTAAATATGCCAACTTGGCAGATTTCTTCAAAGATATTCGTAAATCTGAAATTGCAGGCGATGTAATTACTGCAAAGGGCCAGAGAGCTGATGTTGTAGAACTCTTAACGCCATTTAGCGCAAAAGGTCGCCAATGGAAGTTGGTAGTTGTAGCTGGTGTGCAGGAGGGCATCTGGCCAAACTTAAGAATTCGTGGATCGCTCCTCGGTTCGGAGCGATTAGCTGAAAGAGATCGAAACCCTGACTTGGCTGCAATCGAGCTGGAATTAGTGGCAAAAGCAGCGGTTTCTGTAGATGAATTACGCCTTTTCTACGCTGCGACCTCACGCGCTAGCCAAAATCTAATAATTACAGCGGTAGACCGCGAAGAGGATCAGCCATCTACTTACTTTGATTTGGCTTACGAATTTTGCAATCCAGATCTACCAATTGAGGCAAAGCGCAATATCTCAAAGGCCGATAACTTACTTAGCGCAGCGCATGTAGTTTCCAAACTTCGTACAGAGTTAATCAAGAGCGGTTCTATAAGCGCAGCGGCCAACTTGAAAGCGATGGCAACTGCGGGCATCAAAGGAGCAGACCCAACAGATTGGTATGGCATCAGAGCGATATCTTCAGAAGCTCCTGCAATCGCAGAAGATCTTGATGTTCGCATCTCACCTAGTGGCGTTGAAAAGTTTGATGAATGCCAACTACGTTGGTTTTTAGAGACTCATGGCGGACAGGATGGAAATACCACTGCGCAGCTAATTGGTACCGTGATTCACAAATTCGCAGAACTTGCCGAATCAGGCGAAAGTAATCTTGAAACACAAATTGATTTGCTAACCGCTAATTGGAAATTAGTTGATCCAGAGACTGGCTGGATTTCTCGCACCTCAATGGGTCGTGCAGTTTTGATGTTGAAACGATTCTATAAATATCGCGAATCCATGGCGGGCAAACGAGAATTCAAAGAGTCCGAAGCATCTTATAAATTCAATATTGGTCGCGCATTCATCTCATGCAAGATTGACCGCATCGAAACTACTCTTGATGGCAAGCTATACGTCGTCGATTTCAAAACCGGCAAACATGCGCTCTCAGTTGAAGATGCCAAAACTGATGCACAGATGCAGATTTATCAGTATGCAGTTGGCAATGAAGGCGACCAAGTTGCCGGAGCATCACTTGTCTATCTAGATCACGATTTAAAAGGAAATAAAACCCGCGACCAGCAACCGATCGATCGAAAAGTGGTTGAAGAGCGAATCGAAAAAACTGCGGTATTAATGGGCGGAAAGAGCTATTTAGCGGTACAAAATAAGAATTGTCAGTTCTGTAATGTGGCGAGCTCCTGCCCAATTCAGATCGAAGGTCGTGGTTTATATGAATAAACCAATAACCGCGCTGGATATCGCCAAGGTAACCAAGAAAACGCCAACTGCCGAGCAGATTGAGATTATCGAATCTGGAATGGAACCAGCAGTAGTTATCGCTGGCGCTGGTTCAGGAAAGACCGAAACCATGGCAACTCGCGTGCTCTGGTTGGTCGCAAATGGCCATGCAAAACCAGAGGAAATTTTAGGTCTTACCTTTACCCGCAAAGCGGCAGCAGAACTTAAAAAGCGCATTAAAGATCGCTTAAAGCAACTACGCAAAGAAGGCTTGATTGATCGAAGCATTTCAATCGAAGTTCCAGTAATGACTTACCACTCGTATGCCGGAAATATTCTTCGCGAATATGGTTTGCGATTAGGAATTGATACTGATTCAGATTTAATTGGTGAAGCTGTAGTTTGGCAACAAGCCGCCAGGGTATTGCGCACTTGGGATGACCCTGAATTTGAATACGAAGGCGCATTTAAAACTCTTGTTAGCGATTTGCTTGGTTTAACCAAGAATGCAATGGAGCACGGTGTAACTGAAGCTGAAATCGTGGCTGAAACTTTTAAAGTTCTCGAACGAATAGCAGATATTCCATCCGATAAAGACAT
>JALQWD010000181.1 GCA_023260175.1 Candidatus Nanopelagicaceae bacterium
GAAGCAATTGAAGGCGCGCTACGTGCAGCCTTAATTGAAGAGATGGGGTTAAAGCCACGAATTGCATTTGGTGCGGTACGTATTGCTGCTACCGGTAGCCACATTTCGCCGCCGCTCTTTGAATCCATGGAGCTACTTGGCAAAGAGGCTTCGATTGCGCGCATTAAGTCAGCGATTAGCCTTTAATTCTGCACTTGGGTAAACTACGCCAGCCTTGAATAAAGGAAATTGGGGTATGGGGTAATTGGCAGCCCTGCTGATTCTGGTTCAGTAAGTCTAGGTTCGAGTCCTGGTACCCCAGCGCAGTACAAGTTAATATTTTTTTATCGTACTAGGGCCCCGTCGTCTAGCGGCCTAGGACTCTGGCTTCTCAAGCCAGCTACGAGGGTTCGAATCCCTTCGGGGCTACTGTTATCTCATGAGTGAAGAGATCAACTCGCGCAATTTAGCGCTTGAGTTAGTTCGTGTAACAGAAACAGCGGCAATCGCAGCATCGCGTTGGGTTGGTCGCGGAGCCAAAGATGATGCCGATCAAGCAGCGGTAGATGCAATGCGCCAAATGATTTCAACAGTCGACATGAATGGCGTCGTTGTGATTGGCGAAGGCGAAAAAGACCAAGCACCTATGTTATTTAATGGCGAAGTTGTCGGTAATGGCATCGGCATGAATTGCGATGTTGCGGTTGATCCAATTGACGGAACTACTTTGACTGCTAAAGGTTTAAATAACGCAATCTCGGTAATTGCTTTAGCCGAACGCGGCGCGATGTTTGATGTAAGTGGCGCTTTCTACATGAACAAAATTGCCACAGGTCCTGAAGCTGCGGGAGTTATTGATATTACAGCTCCAGTTGCAGTTAATATAGAAAAGGTAGCTAAGGCAAAGAAGGTTCCGGCCTACGACATCACGGTCGTGTTGCTAGATCGTCCGCGTCATTCCAAATTGGCCGAAGAGATTCGAGCAACCGGTGCGCGTATCAAATTTATCTCTGACGGAGATGTTGCAGGTGCGGTATTAGCTGCAAGGCCAAATACTGGCGCAGATCTACTTATGGGAATTGGCGGAACCCCAGAAGGCGTTATCGCAGCATGCGCGATGCGTTGTCTGGGCGGAGAGATTCAAGGAATGTTTGCACCGCAATCAGATGCCGAACGCGAAATGGCATCCGGCCTTGATTTAAAGCAAGTTTTCACTGCGAAAGATTTAGTTAAAGGTGATGACATTTTCTTTGCCGCAACTGGAATTACTGATGGTGAACTAATGGATGGCGTTAGATTTACGGAGCGTTGCATGACAAGCCAATCCTTGGTTATGCGCGCTAAGAGCCACACAATTCGCACCATTTCGAGCGAACATCCGCACAGATATTAATTCTAATTAATTAGGGTTTTTAGCTAAATATTCAGATAACTTTGCAGCTGTTGCAACAATCGCAGCTGCATGTAAACGACCAGGTTGACGACCAAGGCGTTCGATAGGGCCAGAGATACCAACGGCTGCAATCACTTTATTATTTGGTCCACGAACTGGAGCAGAGACAGATGCAACGCCTGCTTCACGTTCGCCAACTGATTGCGCCCAACCGCGACGACGAACCGCAGCTAAATGTGCAGCAGTAAAACGCGCCTTACCTAATGCGCGGTGAATTTTTTCGGAATCTTCCCAAGCAAGAAGAACCTGTGCTGCGGAACCTGCCTGCATTGTTAGAGCAGCACCAACAGGAACTGAATCACGTAAACCAGAGAGGCGCTCGGCGACAGCAACGCATACTCGTTGATCGCCTTGGCGCTTATAAAGTTGTGCTGATTCGCCGGTTGCATCGCGAAGTGCAGCAAGCGCTGGGGCAGAGGCAGCAAGTAAACGATCTTCTCCAGCTGCTGCAGCTAACTCTGCATTGCGCTTACCTAAAATAAATCTTCCGGTTAAATCGCGAGAAACTAAACGATGATGCTCTAGGGCAACGGCTAATCGGTGTGCAGTAGGTCGTGCGATTCCGGTCACGGCTACTAATTCCGCAAGCGAATGTGGACCGCTCTCAAGCGCTGCAAGAATGCTTACGGCTTTATCTAATACGCCGACTCCGCTATTCTTATTGTCCACGGCATGAGATTAGCATCTCAAAATGTGGAAGGCAACCTAGGAGTTAAAAATGGGCAAGACACTTGCAGAGAAGATTTGGGACGATCACATTGTTCGTTCAAAAGAGGGCGAACCAGATTTGCTCTTTATTGATCTACATTTAATTCACGAAGTAACTAGCCCACAAGCATTCGATGGCTTGCGTATGACTAATCGTCCAGTGCATCG
>JALQWD010000008.1 GCA_023260175.1 Candidatus Nanopelagicaceae bacterium
AAAGTAAAAGTTATCGCTGGCGCCGGAAATAACGAAACACCGCACTCAGTTGAGCAAGCAATCCATGCACAAAAAGTTGGTGCTGATGGTTTATTAGTTGTTACTCCTTATTACAACAAACCGCCACAGGCAGGCATTGAAGCGCACTTCCGCGCAATTGCAGATGCAGTTGATCTTCCAGTGATGATGTACGACATTCCAGGTCGCACCGGCATCGCAATCGAACCTGACACCATCGTTAAATTAGCAGAGCATAAAAATATTGTGGCCCTTAAAGATGCTAAAGGCGATGTCGCTTCAACTTCTTGGGTGATCAAGCGCTGCGGAATTCCTATCTATTCTGGTGATGATATTTTGAATCTACCTCTGCTCTCAGTTGGAGCAGTTGGTTTTGTTAGCGTTTGCGGACATACCGTCGGCGCGCAGCTTCGTGAAATGTTAGACGCATGGTTTGCAGGTAATGCAGCTCGTGCTCTAGAAATTCACCAACAACTATTGCCGGTATTTACCGGAACTTTCCGCACCCAAGGAGCAATCCTTACCAAGGCCGCACTTAATTTGATGGGACTTCCTGGCGGCCATACCCGTTTACCTTTAGTCGATGCCACACCTGCACAGATCGAGCAGCTAAAACTTGATCTACGTGCCGGCGGTGTGAATGTTTAATGAGTAACCACCCACACCCGAATTTAGGCGAGCCATCTAAGTTAGCGAAAGATGGTTTACGTCTAGTTGCGCTTGGTGGTCTTGGCGAAATCGGCCGCAACATGATGGTCTACGAATTTGATAACGAATTACTTGTTGTCGACTGCGGCGTACTTTTTCCAGAAGAGAGCCAACCAGGTATCGATTTAATCTTGCCTGATTTCTCCTACATTCGTGATCGTTTAGATGATGTCACTGCCATCTTTCTAACCCATGGCCATGAAGATCATATTGGCGCTGTTCCTTATCTACTTCGCGAACGCGGAGATATTCCTGTTTATGGTTCGCCACTTACCTTGGCGCTAACTGCAGCAAAGTTAAAAGAGCATCGCATTACTGGTTTGATGCGCGAAATTGCAGATGGCGAAAAGGTAAAGATCGGTAGCTTCGAAGTTGAAGCGGTTGCAGTTAATCACTCGATTCCAGATGCGCTAGCCCTGGCAATCAAATGTGGTGCAGGCACCGTGCTACACACTGGCGATTTCAAAATGGATCAGCTTCCGCTCGATGGTCGCATTACAGATTTAGTTCGGTTTGCATCTCTTGGTCAAGAGGGCGTGGATCTATTCCTGGTTGATTCAACAAATGCAGATGTTCCTGGATTTACGCCATCAGAGCGCGAAATCATGCCAACTCTTGATCGCGTAATTGGCAGCACCAAGCGCCGCGTAATTGTCGCATCATTCGCATCTCATGTTCATCGCATTCAACAAGTAATTGATATTGCGGCGCAACATAATCGCAAGATCTGTTTCATTGGTCGCTCGATGGTGCGCAACATGGATATCGCATCACGTATGGGATACCTAAATATTCCAGCGCATATTTTGATTGAAAAAGATGATCTAGATAAATACGGCGACAATGTAGTTTTGATTTGCACTGGTAGCCAAGGCGAACCATTAGCTGCACTTTCGCGTATGGCATACGGCGAACATTCGATCGTGGTTGGCGATGGCGATACCGTAGTACTTGCCTCATCACTTATTCCAGGAAATGAATCACCGGTTTATCGTGTAATCAATGAACTTACTCGACTTGGTGCAAAAGTTGTTCATAAAGGCAACGCAATGGTGCACGTATCTGGCCATGCAGCTGCAGGAGAGTTGCTCTACTGCTACAACTTAGTAAAACCTAAGAATGTAATGCCAGTTCATGGCGAATGGCGCCATATGAAAGCCAACGCAGAACTTGCAATTCAAACTGGTGTAAAACGCAACAATACCGTTGTTGTTGAAAACGGCATGGTGGTTGATTTAATTGATGGCAGAGCACAAGTTGCAGGTGCAGTTCCATGCGGATTTGTCTATGTAGATAGCCAATCAATTGGTGAGATCACTGAATCAACTCTTAAAGATCGCCGCATTCTTGGCGAAGAAGGATTTATCTCTGTTGTCGTTGTAATTGACTCACAAAAGGGAAGTATTGTT
>JALQWD010000127.1 GCA_023260175.1 Candidatus Nanopelagicaceae bacterium
ATAAGAATCGCAACCCATCACATGCAGCATTCGGAGTTTCATTATTTGCAATTATTCTTACACTTCCTGCGCTTTGGGCACCAAAGGGCACCGTGGTTCCAATTGCATTCTTCGCAGTTACCTCTGTGACTGTGCTTGGTCTATTCCTTTCATTCTTGATTCCAATTTATCTACGTTGGAAACAAGGGGAACATTTCCAGGCAGGCGAATGGAATCTTGGCAAGCACTACAAGTGGATTAATCCAATTGCAGTAATCGAAATTATCTTTATTTCGGTTGTGCTTTGCTTACCAACAACTCCAGCAGGCGTACCTGGCAATGAAAACTTCTCTTGGATGTCAGTTCAATATGCACCAATTGCACTTGTTGTAATCATGGGCGCAGTAATGATCTGGTGGAAGGTGAGCGCACATAAGTGGTTCAAGGCTCCAGAGCATCAAGCACGTTTGGTTAAGTAATTAAACTGACCGAGAAAAAGTGCTTAAGAACTAAATAAAATGTAGGGAAAGAAAGGCCATCTCTTAGCAATAACCATTGCGGAGGTGGCCTTTCTCTATTAATTTAGAGCAGTAATTCGTATCTTTCTCAAAGAAGAGAAAAGGAGTTTGCAAGTGGGCAGAGTTCAAGATCGCGTCGCAATCGTTACCGGAGCTGCATCAGGAATTGGCGAAGCAAGTGCAATTCGTTTAGCAGAAGAGGGCGCGAAAGTTGTTTGCGCAGATTTAAATTTAGCTGGCGCTGAAGCAACCGCAAAGAAAATCGAAGCAATGGGATTGGTTGCAAGCGCTTACCAAATTGATATTGCAGATTCAGATCAATGCGATGCGCTAGCCGCAGACACTTTAAAGCGATACGGCTCAATTGATATTTTGGTTAACAACGCTGGCGTTAATCTGCCAGGTACTTTCCACGAAGTTCCAAACGATATTATTCAAAAGACTCTGCAGGTAAACGTTGCTGGAATGATGTATTTATCTCGTGCCTGCATCCCGCAGATGCTTAAGCAGAAGAGCGGTTCAATCGTAAACATGTCTTCGATTAACGGCCTGGTTTCAGAACCATTTTTGACTGTCTATTCGGCATCTAAAGGCGCGGTAGTGATGTTCACCCGCGGTGTGGCACTTGATTACGCAAAGCTTGGTATTCGATGCAATGCAATCTGCCCAGGTTGGGTCGATACACCTATTAACTACGCCCATGCTGATCTGCTTGGCGGCATCAAAAAGGTTTACGACGGCATCTCTGTATTCCAGCCAATCGGCCGCCCAGGCGAACCACGCGAAATCGCACACCTAGTGCTCTTCTTGGCATCAGATGAGGCCTCATTTATAACCGGCTCTGTAATCAGCGCCGACGGTGGCATGTCTGCGATGTAACGCAGATAGCACTCTTTTTAACTAAATAAGCCAAACTTTTACTGACAAAACGGACTAATAGGGATAAATTCGAACAATGATTAAAGGAATGCTCAGCGTTGAGCAATTAAAGAAAGATGTCGCAGACGGAAAAATCGATACCGTCGTAGTTGTAATGACCGACATGCAGGGTCGATTAGTTGGCAAGCGCATCGCTAGCCAATTCTTCTTAGATGACATTCTTAAGCACGGCACTGAAGGTTGTAACTACCTACTTGCCGTCGACGTCGACATGAACACAGTTGGCGGATACGACATGTCATCTTGGGATCGCGGATATTCAGATTTCGCGATGGTCCCAGATATGTCAACCCTTCGCTACATTCCTTGGCAAGAGGGTGCGGTCATGGTTACTGCAGATGTACAGTGGCTGGATCACTCTGATGTTGTCGCATCTCCTCGCCAGATTCTTCGTCGCCAAATTAAGCGTCTCGAAGAAGCAGGTATGAAGGCTTTCGTCGGAACCGAACTTGAATTTATTGTTTTCAACAATACATATGAAGAAGCATGGAATAAGCGTTACCGCGATTTAACTCCAGCTAACCAATACAACGTCGACTACTCAATTCTTGGTGGTTCGCGTATCGAGCCGTTGCTTCGCCAAATCCGTTTAGGAATGACTGGCGCAGGCATGTATGTTGAATCAGTAAAGGGCGAGTGCAACTACGGTCAGCATGAAATCGCTTTCAAGTATGACGAAGCGCTTAAAACTTGCGATCATCACGTTATTTACAAGAATGGCGCAAAAGAGATTGCCGCAGATATGGGCTATGCACTTACTTTCATGGCTAAATTCAATGAACGTGAAGGTAACTCTTCACATATCCACTGCTCATTCCGCGGACTTAATGGCGAAATGGTTCTGGCCGATGATTCAGATAAGGAACATGGTCTATCCGAAACCGGAAAGCACTTCCTTGCAGGAATGCAGGCGCACCTACGTGAACTTTCATTGATGTGGGCGCCAACAATTAACTCTTATAAGCGCTATCAACCAGGCTCTTTCGCGCCAACAGCTATCCGCTGGGGTCGCGATAATCGCACTTGTGCACTTCGTTTGGTGGGCCGTGGTCAATCTCTACGCGTAGAAAACCGCGTTCCAGGAGGCGACGTAAATCCATATCTAGCAGTTGCAGGCATGATCGCTGCAGGTCTAGATGGAATTCAGAAGAAGCTGCCACTAGAACCAGCTTTCGTTGGAAATGCATATGCATCTGATTCAGAATTCGTGCCTCACACAATGGAGATGGCTCAGAAACTTTGGAACGAATCAGCTTTCGTGAAGGAAGCTTTCGGAGAAGAAGTTCAGAAGCACTATTCAAATATGGCGCAAGTTGAAATTGAAGCATACGGAAAGGCTGTCACCGATTGGGAGCTTGTACGTAACTTCGAACGTTACTAATTAGCAAGAGATCAGAAAGTA
>JALQWD010000156.1 GCA_023260175.1 Candidatus Nanopelagicaceae bacterium
TGATTTAGTTACTAAAAATAATTTTGACGGTATCGACTTGGATTTTGAGAATTTTGCACCACCAAAAGGGGTGCTAATTACCATCGCCGGCGGGCAAATTACGCGCTACAAGCCAGATTTTGTGCGGGAATTACCCCTGAAATTAGATACTTTTCAACTATCTGGTCAACGCACTGGCTGCCGCGGTTGTAGCCGGTATGGCCATCCCCTGAAACCGAAATTAACTTTGAATTGCGTAGTACTTCTGAGAGTTTTACCGCCCATTGGTAAGGAGTAGCAGGGTCATTAGTTGTTCCAATAACTAGCGCAGTGCTTTTTAGATCGATTGGCGCATCTATGAGTTCGTATTTTGGTTTTGGTAAATATTTACAATCAATTTCAGCATAAACCACATACTTACCAAAGAGTGGAGCGGCTTCCTTGGTTGCTTCCAGGTCAATTCCCGATGGCGGGAAGTCATTACATGCAATAACTGTCAATGAAGCTGCTTCGTTGTTGGCATAGTTGCCATTGTTATCTCTACCTGTGTATTGATCTGCCATTTCAAGGAGCGCTTTGCCATCTCCATTAAATAAATCTTTCAACGAATTGCGAAGTAATGGCCAGCCATATTCTTGGTCATAAAGACCAAATGCAATTCCGTACATCGCTAGCGATTCAGTTAACTTGCGGTCGCCAATTACAACTGGCTCTTTACGAAGATCAGCTAATTTGCTCTCCATCTGTGTTACGAAATCTCCACTGAATACACATGAGGTAAGTTTCATGCAATCTTCTGCAAATGATTTAAAAGCTAAATCAAAACCAACCGCCTGTTGCAAAGTTTGTGCAGAAGATTTTAGTGTTGGATCTACCGCGCCATCCAAAACAAATCTGCCGACTTTATCTGGGAAGAATTTTGCATACAGTGTTCCGAGATAGGTTCCGTAAGATTTACCTAAGTAATTTAATTTCTTATCGCCGAGTAACGCGCGCAAAATATCCATATCTTTTGCGGCATTGGCTGTTGAATCAAACGCCAAATACTTATTGCTCTCTGTGCATTTCTCTGCAAAGGCGGCGCTTTCTGCCTCAAAAAGTGCTACTTCTGCTTCATTACTTGGATAAGCATTTGATGCGTAGGCCTCATCGGTTTCACTATTTGTTAGGCACTCAATTGGGGCTGAGCGGCCGACACCTCTTGGGTCAAAGCCAACAATATTGAAACGGCGATTAATTACATCCGTAAAGGCAGATGCATACGAATACACATAATCGACGCCAGATCCGCCAGGACCTCCTGGATTTACTACCAAATTGCCAATTGCTTCACTGGATTCGTGCTTCATAACCGCAATATCTAGTTCGCCTAAATCAATATTGTCGTAATCAATTGGGACTTTAAATGTTGCACATTTAAAACCGCCGTAGCACTCATTCCAGTTAAAGTTTTGATTGTAGTAACCAGCGATAGAGGTAGCGCCTAGTTTCTTTGTCGGCTTAAAAGGATTTGAAGATTTGAGCGCCAAGCCGGCAAATGAAGATGCCAAGAGCACCAGAATGGCGCTTACCGCTAAATATTTAATTGCTACTTTATTAATTCGCACATCAATGCTTCCATGACCAATAACGGTGCACCGTTGCGCTGTAAGTTTTCACGCGCTTTCATGATTGCATCCATTTTGGCCAACGTTCTTTGAGATTGGGTATTTGCTGCCATCTTATTGATCTGCTCTGACAGCTCCGCATTAATCAAAGAGCCATCATGTCCGGCCTGTACTAAAATTACATCGCGATAAAAAGTCGCTAAATCTAAAAGCGCGCCATCCAAAGTATCTCTGGTAATTCTGGTGGCACGAGATTTCTGTTCTTTCTCTAACTCTTTTAACGCTTTACCGCTGCCCTTGCCCAGTGCAGTTGATAACTCTTCGTACTCTTTTTCATCTAGCGCTTCCGAGATTGCATCGGATTCTGCATTGGCAATTTCCACTAGCTTTGCCGCTGCAACATAGGCTGCTGCAACTGAATTTAGTTGGCTTGGGATACTTAAAATCGCGCTGCGGCGATTGCGTACCTCTTCATTTGTTGCCAGATGGCGTGCACGACCAATGTGTCCCTGCGATACGCGGGCAGCAAAATCCGCCATCTTTGGCGCAATCTGATGTTTGCTAACTAAAAACTTTGCAACTTCATCATCTGCCGGAGTATGTAATTGAATGTGGCGACAACGTGAACGAATAGTCGTCAAAATATCGTGCAACGTTGGCGCACATAACAACCAAACAGTTCGTAAACCTGGCTCTTCGATTGCCTTTAGCAGAGCGTTTGCCGCAGATTCGGTTAAACGATCTGCATCTTCCATGACCACTACGCGCCAGCCTCCCATAGATGGCGCCCATGCCGTACGTGTTAATAGTTCGCGGACTTCATCAATCTTTATTGATAGCCCTTCGCTCTTTAAAATCTCTATATCTGGGTGTGCGCCGCTCTTTGCAGTTATGCACTCATTACATGTTCCGCAACCATTATTTTTGCAGACGAGCGCCTGTGCAAATGCAATTGCCGCTGACGATCTGCCACTTCCGGGAGGACCAGTAAAGATCCAGGCATGTGTCATTTCCGCTATCAACCGCGCCGTAATAATCCAAAGCCAATTGATCAAGTGCATCCATGGTTAACCTCCTGAAAATAAAAGATCCACAGAACAATTGAAGTTTTAATTTCAACTGTTCAAGAATAATAA
>JALQWD010000169.1 GCA_023260175.1 Candidatus Nanopelagicaceae bacterium
CAACACTGCTCTAGCAGGTAGCTTGATTCCATGGATTGATGTTCCTGTCGAAAATGGTCAGACCAAAGAAGAGTGGAAGGGCGGAGCTGAATTTAATAAGATCTTAGGACGTCCTGCATTCCGTACGCCAGGTAGCATTCCGATTGAGAGGCTCACGAGGAGTAGAGCCTACGCGTAAATGTCGGTGCCTCTTGCCATGATTGCCTCATGCAGGCGTATTTCACACTCTTTATTGGGCTCATCTTGGGCGCATTGATCGGATATTTATTGGGTCAGCGCAAGAAACCAGCCGTTGATATCTCTCAAGAATTGGCAAAACGCGATACTTCATTAGAGATGAAGACATCGCTTGAAGAGCTGTCAAAGAAAGTAACTGCGCTAAGCGCTCAAGCCGCGGAAGCAGATAAGGCTCGCGCCACTGCTGATGCAGCGTTAAAACAAGAGCTCACCAATATGGCATCGATTAATACCAATTTATTAAATCAATCAACCAAATTAGCTGGTGCACTTGCAAGTTCGCAGACCCGCGGCAAATATGGCGAAGCGCAGTTGGAATCTCTCCTTGAATCTGCGGGCTTAATTCAAGGTGTGCACTACGAAGTACAACGCGGCACCACGACCTCTGAAGGTATTGCCGGAATTCCAGATGTAAAGATTGCAATGCCTGGCGGTTTAGATATATATATTGATTCTAAATTCCCTTTTGCTAATTACTTCTCTGCGATCGAAACAGAGGGCGCCGAAGAGCGCGCTCGCTTAATGAAGCTACATGCTGATGACTTGCTAAAGCACATCAATGATTTAGCAAAACGTAAATATTCAAGCATTGCCGGCTCGGCTAATTTCGTGGTGGTCTTCGCGCCATTTGAATCAATCTTGGCTGAAGCACTTATTGCCAATAAGAATTTACTGCAGGATGCATTCGATAAGAACATCACCGTTGCTACCCCATCAAATATGTTGGCCTTGCTTCGCACTGTAAGCATGGGCTATTCCCGCAGCCAGTTAGCTGAAAATGCGCACAATATTCAGATCGTTGCAGGCAAGTTAGTAGACAAGATCTCAACCGCGCACGAACATATTGATACTTTGGGTAAGCGAATTCTTTCCACTGCTACCGCTTTCAATCAGATGGTCGGAACCGTTGGATCTGCTGTCACTAAAGATGTAAACGAGATGATTGATTTAGGGTTACCAAATAATCAGCTGGAAACACCTAAACTAATCAACCCTGAGGTTCGCTCAATCTCTGGCGGCAGCAAGATGAGCGATTTCATTGATGTAGAGGCGGATGAATAATGGACGTACAACAAGTACTTAAGGTCTTAAATAAGATCAAATTAAAGAAGGAAGGCGTTGCCACCCTTCAGACTTTCTTTATCTTCTTCTTTTCATCTATCGAAAATTTAATTCGCCATAGCTACGGAATCGTCTCCGGCTTAACAGTTTTTGCCGTAGTTCTACTTGGTAATCGCTTTGGTCGAGAAGGCGTCGCATATGTTGCAGTTGTTACTCCGCCGCTTGCCTTTGCAGCCACTGCTCTATTTTGGGCATTTATCGCAAATACCATTCACATCATGAAGGTAGCTGTAGAACTAATCGGTGCACTTTCGTCTGTAGCGCCTTGGTTAATTGTTGGCGCGCTTTACGGTTGGTATAACTTCTTGCACCTTCGCGCACAGAAGCGCATCTCTACCGCCCGCGCCCGCGCTTAAATAATTGACCACGAAGTTGGATGACTTTCTGCTTAAATTGAGATAGAAATTAAGCAACTCAAATAGCAAGGAAAGAAATGTCAATAACTATTCGCGGATGGAATGACATCCCAGAAGGTTTTGTCCAAGAAGAGGATTTTCATCTTGGACCTCTTTGGCTACGTGCTCTTGCTCGAATTAAATTAATTGAGAGACTCGCATATCCAATTGCAGTAAGAAAAGGACTAGTTAAACGATGGCGAATCTATCCAAATTCAAATGACCCAAAATCCTTTTGGGAGGACGGCATTGAATATGTAGGGGGCGAATACCCTGGTTTCGCCAACAGCGGTTCAATTGAGTTCGATATGAGGAGAACTAAGTTCAAGTTCCCTGTTTTCGTTTTGAGACTTTTCGCTATTGGATTATTCGCAAAGGCCATTATTAGTGGAATTCTTGGTGGTATATATTCGACTCGATGGGGTTCAAATCGCAGAACTGAACACATGAAGCGAAAAATCGCCTTATCTAAATCTAATTTATAGGGATTCCCTTATATAAGTTCTTTCGTGAATGAATTTGAATATTCTTCATGAAGCGAAGAATTTATATCCTATTCTCTTTAATTGTTTCTTTAAGTCTGCTTTCAACTTCAGCGAACTCAGCTGATCCAACCTACACAATTGAAAATGCAAGTAATCGACTTAAGTCTTGGGATATCGTGTTGTCGCAAGCGTGTAAAGGTCGCGTTGACTATCCTCATGTTTCGCGACATATAAAAGGCACTGTGAACATCATTTTAAGCATTAATTGCCCAAAGGAATTTACAAGTATTACAGGTGTGTTTTTTAGAGATCCAGTGAAAGTTCCTGCAGATATGAAGTATGGTCATGTGAGCGGTAGGGATAAAGCCAAAATGAACTTATCGGTTCAATGCAAATCCAATTACGGAATAGCCACTCACAATTACTTTGTTACCGCGACTTTTTTAGCAACTAGGCATTTACCAGTAATGAAAACATATAGCTGGCCTGTGCCTTGTTAATTACTTACTTAGATCTTTACGGAGTTCGCGAGGAAGCTGGAAAAGCAGCGTCTCTTCCTTTGCGGTAACGGTTTCTACTGTTCCATATCCGCGATCTGCAAGCCACTTAAGTAAATCTTCAACCAGAAGCTCTGGAACCGATGCGCCACTTGAAACGCCAACGGTATTTACATCATGCAGCCATTCAGAACTAGCTTCGTGCGCATAATCAATTAAGTAAGCGTTCTTTGCGCCATATTCCTTTGCAACTTCAACCAAGCGAACAGAGTTAGAAGAATTTGTTGAGCCAACCACTAAAACTAAATCGCATTGCGGCGCAATCTGCTTCATCGCTTCTTGGCGATTCTGAGTTGCATAACAGATGTCATCCGATGGTGGATCAATAATCTCTGGGAAACGCTTCTTTAGCTCCGCTACCGTTTCCATGGTTTCATCTACAGATAATGTGGTCTGAGATAACCAAGCTAATTTTTTGCCGCTCTTTGGTTGCACCGTGCGCGCCATTTCAACGCCTTCGATAACCGTCACACGACCCGGTGCTTCTCCAGCCGTGCCTTCAACTTCTTCGTGGCCATCATGGCCAATCATGATGATCTCTAAATCTTCATTTGCATAACGGCGAGCTTCGTTATGAACTTTAGTAACTAACGGACAGGTAGCGTCAATTGTTTTTAATTTCCGAGTTGCAGAATCGGTATGCACTTGCGGTGAAACACCATGTGCACTAAAAACCACGGTGGCACCTTCTGGTACTTCATGAACTTCTTCAACAAAGATTGCACCACGTTTTTCCAGTGATTCAACTACATATTTATTATGAACAATCTGCTTACGGACATAAACCGGTGCGCCATAAACTTCGAGCGCTTTCTGAACAGTTACCACTGCACGGTCGACGCCGGCGCAATATCCGCGCGGCGCAGCTAAAAGGACCTTCTTCAAGCTCTTCTCCGTGTTCATATCTGCCCAGTGTATTAGGCTCACCCGCATGCTTGAAAATTCAGAGGAACA
>JALQWD010000191.1 GCA_023260175.1 Candidatus Nanopelagicaceae bacterium
TAATACGCCCTTTGGAAGTCCGGCACGTTCCATGATGTCAACGATATAAAGCGCAGTTAATGGAGTCTCTCCGGCTGGTTTTAAAATCATGGTGCACCCAGCAGCTACCGCTGGTCCAATCTTGCGAGTAGCCATGCCTGCAGGGAAATTCCATGGCGTAATAAGTAGTGAAACTCCGATTGGTTGATGAGTTACCAGAATTCGTTTGTCACCTGATGGAGATTTGCGGAAATCACCTGCAACGCGAACAGTCTCTTCAGAGAACCAACGGAAAAATTCTGCCGCGTATGCAGCTTCACCACGAGCATCTGGCATCGCTTTGCCATTCTCTTTTGAAATTAAAGTTGCAATAGTTTCTAACTCTGCTGTCATAATTTCAAAAGCTTTACGCAAAATTTCTGCACGTACACGAGGAGCGCTCTTCGCCCACTCTGCTTGTGCATTATGCGCCGAAGTTACCGCAGCTTCGCAGAGTTGATCATTTGCAAGATGTACTTCAGCAATCACTGAACCATCTGCTGGGTCATAAACCGGAGTTGTTGAACTGCCCTTTACCCATTGTCCGTCGATATATAACTCTGTACGCATGAAAAGAGCATACCTTTTACTCTTATGGCTCTAAAAGCTCAGAGTCGGTCTAGACTTAAACCTGTTATGGCTAAATCGTGGACAGATGGCGCACCGGCGCCGGTCGCATTACAAGATCACGCACACCTAGAAGATCCAATCTCTTACAAGATTAAAAAGGCCATCTTGGGTGGTCCGCTAAATCGCCACACGTTGAGCCATCAGAGATTGAAGAAGCGTTACGCACTTGGCATCTTGTCGTCAGACTGCATTTCTTCCTCGGCTTATGGTTCAGAGCAGATTCTCCTCGCTCTCTTGCCAGCTTTTGGTCTAGCTGCCTTTACATTATTAATGCCACTTACTTTTGTCGTTTTAATAATTCTGACAATTATTACGCTCTCTTACACGAACGTTATTGATGTTTACACCAAGACTGGTGGCGCATACATAGTTTCTCGAGATAATTTCGGTCCAACTACTTCAATCATTGCTGCAGTTGCGCTGATGTTGGATTACATCGTTACCTTAGCTGTACAAGCATCAGCAGGTGTACTTGCGATTATTTCAACTTTTCCAAATCTTGCAAATTATAAGGTTCCGATGGTGCTCGCAGTAATTGCATTTTTAACATATGGAAACCTCCGTGGTGTTAAAGAGGCAGGCAAAGCATTCGCGGCTCCAACATATTTGTTTATTTTGGGAATGTATGTTGTCTTCGTTGTTGGACTTTACAAATTGTTTAATGGATCGCTCGAGCAGCTTTCAACTGCACAAGAAGGTTCTGTTCACATTGGCACAGAGCAAGGCTTATTAAGTGCGGCCGCAATCTTTATCCTGCTTCGTGCATTTGCAAATGGTGGTTCATCTTTAACTGGCCTTGAAGCTATCTCTGATGGTGTTTCTTTGTTTGAAGTTCCAGAAGCCAAAAACGCAAAGAAGACCTTAATAATCATGTCTATCTTGCTTGGCTCGTTAGTTCTTGGTGTCTCTTGGTTTGCTCACAAAATCTACGCACTCCCTTATGAATCTGGTTCACCAACTGTTATTTCGCAGATCGCTAAATCTGTAATGGGCGAAGGTCCGTTTGGAAATTTCTGGTTTATTTATGTGCAGTTCGCGACTACTTTGATTCTCTTTGCCGGAGCAAATACCACCTACTCAGCTTTTCCAATTCTCTGTAACTTCGTAGCAACAGATGGTTTCTTGCCAAAGCAGTTATCTAAGCGCGGACATAGATTGGCTTTCTCAAATGGCATTATCTTTTTAGCGCTTGGCTCAGTGATTTTCGTGGTGGCAACTGGCGCATCTGTTGAACATCTAGTCGCTTTTTATGCACTTGGCGTATTTACTGGATTCACATTATCTGGATTCGGCATGGCTAAACATGCGCGTATTAATAAAACCAGCAACTGGAAAGCAAAGATTTTCCTAAACGGCCTCGCTGGCGCCGTTTCACTTGTTGTTGTAATTGTCTTTTCAATTGTTAAATTCACCGAAGGCGCTTGGATTATTTTGCTTATTACTCCAATTGCAGTGCTCTCGCTCCTTCGCTTGAATCGACGTTATGTACGTGAACAAGCGGTGCTTTCACTTGCACAGGAACAATCACGTGCAACTTCAATTGCACGTCACGATGTAACGGTTTTGGTAGATAGCGTTGACTTAGCAACAGTTGGTGCAGTTCGTTACGCACGTAGTTTAAATCCACATACTTTGAGCGCAGTTCACTTTGTAATCGATGATCGTCGCGCAGATGACATCAAAAAAGCTTGGGCAGAAACTCCTGCGCTATCTGATGTTTCACTTGAATTAATTGATTGCCCTGATAGACGTCTTGCAAATGCTGCGCTTGATTATTCAATTCGCGCAACTGCAGATGGCAACCATGAATTAACACTTCTCTTGCCACGTCGATCTTATTCACGAATTCTTGGAAAGATTCTGCATGATCAAACTGCAGAACAGATTGCTGCGCCAATTTCACAACTACCTCGCGTAGTTGCGACGATTATTCCTTTTGACGTAGTTAAGTTATTAGAAGAAGGTCCGCTGAATATTCATGGTTCAACTAATGAAAATGAACCAAAGAGTGCACCTAGCCAAACTGTAGAGCCAGTTAAGCGAATGGTGCCGCCAGCTAACTTCGAACCAGTAAGCCATTATTCTGAAAAAGTAATCAAGATTGGTGAAGTTATTTGGAGAAAGCGTGCACACGTACAAGGACGTGTAACCGCAATTCGCACCTCTCCTTCTAGCCAAGCGCCAATGCTTGAAGTTGAAATGTGGGATGAAACTGGCGGAATTACTCTGCAATTCTTAGGTCGCAGAGCGCTTGCCGGTCTAGATGTGGGTGCTCAGCTTCGCGCTGAAGGTATGGTCGGAGAGGTCGACGGCCTACTTACAATTCTTAATCCAAATTACGAATTACTGCACTAGCGTTTTTCTTGGAAAAACTCCGCTAACAAAGCTGCACATTCATCTGCCATAACGCCTGCAATAACTTCAGGTTTATGCAATTGGCGTGGATCGCGCAGTAAATCCCACTGCGAACCAACTGCTCCGGCCTTTTCATCCCATGCACCAAAAACTAACTTGGGAATACGTGATTGTGCGATTGCACCGGCGCACATCGCACAAGGTTCCAGAGTTACTACCAAAGTGCATTCATCTAAACGCCAATTGCCAATTGCGCTTGCGGCTTTTTGAATCGCGATGATTTCTGCATGCGCAACTGGATTATGCGATAACTCTCGTTGATTAGCACCCGTTGCAATAACTTCACCATCTTTATTTAAAACGATTGCTCCAACAGGTACGTCTCCGCTTGCAGATGCAGCAACGCGCGCTAATTCGATGGCTTTCCCCATCGCTTCTTCATATTTCATAACTCGAGTAGCTCTACAAACTCTTCAGAGAATCCCAGTCTCTTTGCGATAGCTTCTAGTTGTTCATCTGGAAACAACTCTGTGTCATCACAAAGTGTTTCTAATTCCATGTGGCCCATTCCTAAATCATTGATGATGTCCATATGTCCGCCAGGTAGCGGTTCGTCATCATCCTCAGGTGTTGGTAAATCTGCGAGTTCTAAAAATTCACTCGCAACTTCGTAATCCAGCGCGCAAGTTACATCGCTGATAAATAGACTGATGTGACTGCCAAGAACTCTAACTAAAATGAAAAATTCCTCATCGATTGCAATCAGCGCCAATGCGCCACCATTTGTCTGATGATTTTGTAGCTCTTTAATTATTGATCCCAAGTTATAAGGATCAGGGAGCAACTCTAAATTCCAGGTGCCGGATTCATGCCAAGCAGCAACTGCGAAATCAACATCTGAGTTCATTGTCACTGCCTTTCTTTGAGTTCCCTGCAAGAAAACCGCTTACGACAAGTTTCGCACTACTTCTTAGTCATTAAAAG
>JALQWD010000006.1 GCA_023260175.1 Candidatus Nanopelagicaceae bacterium
AGAGCTTGATGTAAATGTTGATACTGCATATGCGCTTTCAGCCGTAATGTTGATTATCGGAGTAACAATAGTTTTCCTATTACGCAAACCTTTACGTGAAGCAATGCGATGAACATAGTTGTTTTAACAGGTGGCTCCAGCAGGAGATTTGGATCAGATAAATCAAAAGCAGAAATTAACGGGAGATCTCTGCTTGAGATTCTCACAGATGGCTTAAGTGACTTAATAATTGTGGGGCCAGAGAGTTCAATCCCAGCTAAATATGTTCAAGAGAATCCAATTGGTGGTGGCCCGGTGGCTGCAATTGCTGAAGCGCTGAAAGAGGTCAGCACGCCTGAAGTTGCGATTTTCGCAACAGATATGCCATTTGCTCCAAAATTGTTGAGCACTTTAAGAGAGAACCTCATAAATGATGCCGCGCTACCTTTAGATTGCGAAGGTTTTGCCCAGCCATTGGCTGCTATTTATAGAACTGAAAAATTACGTAACGCCATTTCTCTGCTTGGCGAAGTTGAGAATAAATCTGTTAAAGAGCTCATTTCATACCTAGTTATAGATCGAGTTCCATTAGTTGATACAGAGTACTTGCTAGATATAGACACTCCTGCCGAATTTGAAAGAGCAATTGACTTGGCTAGTAGATTGGCTCCATGACATTAGTCGAACCAAGTTGGGACGAAGCGCGTAGTGCAGCTGCCAATTTGTGCAATTACCTCGGAAGCATTTCGCTTCCATTGAATGAGGCAATCGATCGAATAATCGCAATAGATGCAAAACCATTAGTTGAATTACCAACTTATGAAACTAGCGCCATGGATGGTTATGTAGTTGCCGGTATTGGTCCTTGGAGATTAGTTGGAGAGATCAAAGCTGGCGCACCTTATGAAGGCATAATGAAAAACGGAGAAGCGCTGGGTATTGCTACCGGTGCCGTAATTCCGAATGGCGCCTTTGGCGTGCTTCGCTGGGAGAACGCAAAAGTTGAAGGCGATTTAGTAATTGGAGAGACAACAGCGCGCAAAGACTTTCGACCTGCAGGCGAAGAGGCGAAGTTAAATGAAATTTTAATTTCCAAAGGGAGTAAATTAAACCCAGGAAGAATAGGTTTGTTAGCCGCTTCCGGTTATGACGAAATCGAAGTTTCAATAAAACCAAAAGTTGCGTTAATTCTTTTTGGTGATGAGATTCAGTTAAGTGGCATACCTAAAAATGGATTAGTTCGAGATTCGCTTGGGCCACAGATTCCTGCATGGTTTGAGAAGTTAGGCTGCGAAGTTGTTTCGGTTCAGTATGTATCTGACAATTTGGAAGAAACCATCGCCGCAATTGAAAAAGCCACAGGCAGCGCAGATATTTTGGCTACAACTGGTGGCACAGCTGATGGACCTCGAGATTTTCTACATGCAGCAGTTTCCGCACTTAATGGTCAAATTGTTGTAGATAAGGTTGCATGCAGACCAGGACATCCGCAGTTATTAGCTAGCGTTAATGGAAAACCTTTAATTGGCCTTCCTGGAAATCCGCAATCTGCAGTAGTGGCACTTATGACTTTAGGTAAACCGCTAATTGATTCAATGTTGGGAATTGATCATAAGGAACTTCCAGAAATTACTACGAAAGATAATTTCGAGGCACAACCAGGATTTACCAGATTGGTTCTTGGCACTTTAGAGCAGGGCACCTTTACGGCAGGACAGTACTTAGGTAGCGCAATGCTTCGAAGCCTTGCTCATGCCGATGGCTTTGCCATCTGTACCAATCCAGCAACTTCACTTCGATGGTTAGGATTACCCACATGAGCGAGCAGAATTTGAGCCACATCAATGAAAAAGGTGAAGCCAACATGGTTGATACCTCTGGCAAGGATGCAACTGTTCGCATTGCTACTGCATCTGGAAAAGTCACTATGAAGTCCGATGTATTAAGTGCAATTGCAAATGGCCAAACCCCTAAAGGCGATGTTTTAACTACAGCTCGAATTGCCGGAATCATGGGGGCAAAGAAGACCAGCGAACTTATTCCGTTATGTCACCCGATTGCGCTTAATAAAGTAGAGATTGAATTAAAGATTGAAAGCGATGGAGTAGCAATTCTGGCGACCGCTAAGACCACCGATCGCACTGGTGTAGAGATGGAGGCGTTAACTGCAGTTTCAGTTACCGGTTTGACATTGATAGACATGATTAAAGCCATGGATCCACATGCAGCAATTAGAGATGTACAAGTTGAAACCAAAAGCGGTGGAAAGACCGGCGACTGGAAGCGATGAGACGCGCAATAGTTATTACCGCTAGTAACCGAGCAACAGCTGGCGTATATAAAGATTTAAGTGGCGCAGCGCTAAAAGATGGTCTTACCAAACTTGGTTACCAAGTAGTTGGCCATAAATTAGTGCAAGACGATATGCATCAAATCGCAACCACTATCCGTAGCGCAGTAGAAGAAGAGATTGATTTAATTGTTACTACTGGTGGTACTGGAATCTCTCCAAACGACGTAACACCAGAGGCAACAAAACCTTTAATCGAACGTGCTATTCCAGGAATAATGGAAGCAATGCGTGCCTATTCTCGCGAAAAAGTTCCGACTGCAGATTTAACTCGCGGTCTTGCAGGCGTAAATGGAAAATCACTAATTATCAATCTGCCAGGTTCTCCTGGCGCAGTTAAAGATGGTTTGGTAATAATCGAAAGACTTGCAGGACATATTCACGATCAGTTGGCTGGAAATGATCACAGCGCTGGTAACTGATCAATTGATTAGCGCCGAATCTTTGGCCGCATCGGTAAAGAGCGAAAAAGCCGGAGCGGTGGTTACTTTCTCTGGCGATGTTCGCAATCACGATAAAGGTAAGTCTGTCACTTCATTAAATTACGAGGTGCACCCAAGCGCACAATCTGTAATTGAGAAAATTACTAATGAAGTTGTTTCCAAGCACGATGTAGTCAGCGCATATGTTGCGCATCGCTACGGAGCAATTCCAATCGGTGAAAGCGCATTTGTTGTAGCCGTAGCTGCGGCGCATAGAGGTCCAGCATTTGCCTGCTGCAATGAATTAGTAGAGCGTGTAAAGGCAGAGCTTCCAATCTGGAAATATCAAGAATTTGCTGATGGCACCACGGAATGGGTAAATAGCGCATGAGTTTGATTGATACTTATGGCCGCGTGCACCGCGATCTTCGCGTATCGCTCACCGATCGTTGTTCACTGCGCTGCACCTACTGCATGCCTTTTAACTTTGATAAATGGCTTCCATCAGAGACTCTTTTGACTGCCAATGAGATTGTAAAAGTAGTTGAAATCGCTGTTTCGCAAGGTGTTACTGAAGTTCGATTAACTGGCGGAGAACCACTATTGCGTCCAGATATAGTTGAAATCGTAAGCGGAATCAATTCACTAGATAAAGCGCCGGAACTTTCAATGACCACAAACGGGGTAGCGCTAGCAAAAGTTGCAAAGGATTTAGCCAAAGCGGGCCTTCGCAGAATTAATATCAGTCTAGATACTTTGGATTGGGAGCGATTCAAGCGATTAACTTTTCGAGATCGCTATGACGATGTAATAGAAGGCATCGCGGCAGCGCGTGCAGCAGGACTTGATCCGATTAAAATCAACACAGTTTTAATGCGCGACATTAATGGCGATGAAGCGCTGCCTTTGTTGAAGTGGGCACTTTCAGAGAATTTGAATTTACGCTTCATCGAACAGATGCCACTTGATGCAGGGGATGCTTGGACCCGCAGCAATTTGATTACCGCCGAAGAAATTTTTAACCAACTTAATTCTGAATATGAATTAACTCCGGTTGCAGAACGCGGCTCTTCGCCTGCCGAAGAGTTTTATGTAAATGGTGGCCCAGCAACTGTTGGAATCATCGCAAGCGTTACGCGTTCGTTCTGCTCAAACTGTGATCGACTCCGTTTAACCTCTGATGGCCAGATTCGAAACTGCCTATTTTCAAATGAGGAGACAGACGTTCGTTCAATTTTGCGAAATGGCCGATTGGCAGAATCTGAAAAGCGCGAGGACATCATCAAAGCGTTAGGTTTAAGCGTTAAGGCGAAGCTGCCAGGTCACGGAATCAATAATCCAGATTTCGTTAAGCCAGTTCGCCCTATGTCTGCAATCGGCGGTTAATTAACCGCCAGCGAATTGGGGCAGGACATCGACGTTATCGCCCTCAACTAGAAGTTGGCCGCGATCCTCGCAAGCCTCACCATTTAATAGGTATGAACAGGTGGGCAGAAGCTTGGCCAGCTCTGGGGATCTTGAAGTTAATTCATCGATCAGGGCGCCCAAGGTTCCGGCTGGGATTTTGAGGGTAGCCGAGCCGGAGGCCGCCTTGGCCGCCGCGTAAAAATTGACTATCGCCACGAGGAAAAGGGTAGCGCACCCCCTTGTTCTTGATATATCACTGATATATGTTCTCCCCGTGAGTTTGATTCATCCAATGAGGGAGAGCCAATCGCTTAGCGATGAGGCATATGCCCAGATTCGCTCACTCATCATTAGCTGCGAATTACGACCAGGATCAGTTATCTCAGAATCAGATTTGATGGCGCAGTTAGATATGGGTCGCACGCCAATTCGCGAAGCGCTTCGCAACTTAGCAAATGAAAAATTAATTGAAGTTTATCCTCGTCGCGGCATGTTCGTCGCTGGAGTAGATGTCAAAGATTTAGCTCAAATTTCAGAAGTACGCGAAAATTTAGAGATTCAAGCAGCAGGTTTAGCTGCAGAGCGCGCATCTGATGAAGATCGCGCAGTTATCTCACAGCTAATTAAAGAAATTGATGTAATCAAAGGCGAACCAAAGATGGAGAAGTTGATTAATTTAGATCAACGCATTCATCACCAGATTTACGCCGCAAC
>JALQWD010000100.1 GCA_023260175.1 Candidatus Nanopelagicaceae bacterium
GGTAATTCATGCGGGAAAGAGCCCATATCGCAGGAACCTTGAACATTGTTCTGGCCGCGAAGTGGATTAACACCAACGCCCTTACGTCCAATGTTTCCGGTCGCCATTGCAAGGTTAGCGATACCCATAACCATGGTTGAACCTTGGCTATGTTCGGTAACGCCTAGACCGTAATAGATCGCACCATTTGGAGCTGATGCAAATAGACGTGCAGCTGCGCGAATCTCTGAAGCTGGAACAGATGAAATCTTCTCCATTGCTTCAGGAGAATTCTCCGGCTGCTTGATAAATTCTGCCCAAGTTGCGAATGCTTCAGTATCGCAACGTTCTGCAATGAACTTCTCATCAGCTAGACCTTCTGTCATAACCACGTGTGCAAGTGCATTGATGATGGCAACGTTTGTGCCTGGAAGTAGTTGCAAGTGATGTTCAGCTTTAATGTGCGCAGTCTTGACCAATTCGATTTGGCGAGGGTCCACAACAATTAATTTTGCACCTTTACGGATTGCTTGCTTCAAACGTGAACCAAACACAGGGTGAGCTGCTGTTGGATTTGCGCCGATCAGCATAATCACATCTGAGTGCTCTACAGATTCGAAATCTTGAGTTCCCGCAGATGTTCCGAAAGTTTTATTAAGGCCATAACCTGTTGGTGAGTGGCAAACGCGTGCACAGGTATCAACGTTATTGGTACCGAATGCCGCGCGGACCATTTTCTGAACTACATAAACTTCTTCGTTGGTGCAACGTGAAGAGGTGATGCCGCCGATTGAGTCCCAACCGTACTTCTCTTGTACCTTCTTTAAACCATTAGCTGCATACGCAATCGCTTCTTCCCATGAAACTTTGCGCCACTCGTCTGTGATCTTCTCGCGGATCATTGGAGAAAGTTGGCGATCCTGATGAGATGCGTAACCCCACGCAAAGCGACCTTTTACGCATGAGTGTCCTTCGTTTGCGCCACCGCTCTTTGAAGGAATCATGCGGACAACTTCGTTGCCCTTCATTTCCGCTTTAAATGAGCAGCCAACACCGCAATATGCGCACGTGGTTTCAACTGATCGAGTAGGTGCGCCGATCGTTAATAGGTTCTTCTCTTTTAGCGCACCTGTTGGGCATACCTGGACGCAAGCGCCACAAGATACACATTCTGATTCGACGAAATTCTTATTGCCGGCGCTAACGCGAGCCTCAAAGGCACGACCAGTGATTGTTAGCGCAAAAGTTCCCTGAACTTCATCGCATGCGCGCACGCATCTATTACAAACAATGCACTCGGTTGAATCAAAACTAAAATAAGGATTCGAGTCATCCTTTGGCAGATCTAAGTGAGTCTTTTTCGCTTCGTAACGAACCTCTTTAAGGCCAACCTTCTTAGCTACACCATGAACTTCGCATGCATCTCCGACTTCGCAATTTTCAGGATGGTCGGATAGATAAAGTTCCATGACGCCTTGGCGAAGACGATCTAACTTCTCAGACTTGGTTGAAACTTTCATTCCATCTGTCACAGGAGTTGTGCAAGAAGAAGGTGTGCCCTTGCGGCCGTCAATTTCTACAACGCAAAGACGGCATGAACCAAATGCTTTTAGTCGATCTGTTGCGCAGAGCTTTGGAATATCAACGCCACATTCAGCGGCAGCGCGCATGATTGAAGTATCGGCCGGAACAACAACTGATTTGCCGTCGATTTCAACAGTGACGGAATCTGTGCTCTTTGATTTCGGAGTACCGAAATCTGGTTCCATGATAAGTGACATTACTTCCCTCCGAAGTCTTCTGCGAAGTTCTGAAGTGCGCTCTTAACTGGAAGTGGAGTTAATCCACCCATTGCACAGAGTGAGCCATCTGTCATTACTTCACAGAGATCAAGTAATAGTGACTTGTTCTTTGCTACATCTTTTCCAGCGATAATTAAATCAATTGTTTCTACTCCGCGGGTAGAACCAATGCGGCATGGGGTGCACTTTCCGCATGATTCGATTGAGCAGAATTCCATTGCAAAACGAGCTTGTTTCGCGAGGTTAACTGTGTCATCGAATAGAACGATGCCGCCATGGCCAAGCATTCCACCAGCTTCAAGCATTGATTCGTAATCAGCGCTGACGCCAAATTTATCTTGACCAAAATATGCACCAAGAGGGCCGCCAACTTGAATCGCACGAATTGGCTTGCCTGATGCAGTGCCTGCGCCATAACCATTGATCAACTTATCAAGTGTGATACCGAAAGCAGTTTCTACAATCCCGCCTTGCTTGATATTGCCAGCTAATTGGAAAACTTGAGTGCCAAGTGAGCG
>JALQWD010000065.1 GCA_023260175.1 Candidatus Nanopelagicaceae bacterium
AAGAGACTGTTAAACCAATGATACAAGATTACTCAAACACTAAAGTAAGAGAAGCAAGAACAAGATTAGATAAATCATTAAAACAAAATAGAGAAATCAGTGAAAAGAAAGCAGAAAAACTATTAACTAAGTTTGCAAGTAAAGTTGTTTTGATTCACCGTCGCGACACACTTCGCGCTTCAAAGATTATGGCTGAGCGCGCGCAGAAGAATCCAAAGATTGAATTTCTACTTAATACCGAAGTTACAGATGTATTGGGTCAAGATAAAGTTGAAGCGCTACAACTTCGCAATACTAAGACTGGCGATGTAACAAAGCGCGAATTCACTGGCTTGTTCGTAGCGATCGGACATTCACCACGTTCTGAATTACTTGCTGGCCAAGTTTCACTAGATGGCGAAGGTTATGTTCAAGTTGAAGGACGTAGTACTCGCACAAATCTAAAGGGTGTATTTGCTTGTGGTGATTTAGTTGATCACACCTATCGCCAAGCAATCACCGCAGCAGGCTCGGGTTGCCAAGCAGCCTTAGATGCCGAGCGTTTCTTGAATCACTAAGTATTCTTATCCAGTTATTAATGAAAGAGGAATAAAAAATGGGCGCACCATCAGTTACAACAGCGAACTTCCAGGCAGAGGTTTTAAATTCAGATAAGCCAGTTTTGGTTGATTTCTGGGCCGAATGGTGTGGGCCTTGCCGCATGGTGGCTCCAATTCTTGATGAAATCGCAGCAGAGCATGGCGATAAGTTGAAGATCGTAAAGCTAAACACCGATGAAGAATCAGCACTCGCGATTCAGTACGGCGTGCAGTCGATTCCAACACTTCATGTATTTAAGGGTGGCCAGGTCGTTAAGACTGTAATTGGTGCAAAGCCAAAGCCAGCTCTACTTAAAGATTTAGCTGAATTTATCTAATCCAATGATCGAAGTTTTACTTCGACAAGGCGATAGCGGTGATTTGGTTAATCAAGTCATCACTTCGCTAAACCGGATTGGTTTATTGCACTCTGTTCCAGAAAAATTCGATGAATCGGTTGCTGCTGCCGTTGCACTCTTTCAACAGCAGCGTGGATTAACTTCGACCGGAAATGTAAATAACCAGACTTTTCAAGCGCTCGAAGAGGCGCGTTGGAAATTAGGGGATCGTTCACTTTACCTACAGCCGTCGCCACTAATGCGTGGTGATGATGTTGCGCAATTACAGAACCGATTAACAGATATGGGTTTTGATTGCGGAAAAGTCGATGGCATCTTCGGAATTAAAACAGAGTTAGCAGTAAAAGAATTTCAAAAATCAGTTGGTACAACTGTTGATGGTAAATGCGGTCCAGCAACGCTAACTGCTTTAATTCGTTTAACAAAAACTGTAGGTGGTGGTGCGCCAACAAAGTTACGAGAAACTGCGCGACAACAAAGTCGTGGTCCGGCTTTAGCCGGAAAAGTAATTGTTATTAATCCGGCACGTGGTGGTAGCAATGTTGGTGTTGAAGCAAATGGCGCATCCGAAGCTGAAATTACTTATGACATTGCCACTCGCGTGGAGGGTCGTTTGCTTGCATTAGGTGCAAGTGTTTTCTTAACTCGTGGTCCGCAGAATGATCCATCAGAAACAGATCGAATTGCGCTAACAAATAAGAGCAATGCAGATTTAATGATTTCTTTAAATTGCGATACCTATAAAAATGAATTGGCACATGGAGTTGCAACATATTCATATGGCAGCGATGCGCATGGTGTGCACTCAGTTGTCGGCGATCGTTTTGCTTCATTAGTACAGCGCGAAATTTGTGCACGTACTGATCTGCAAGATTGCGGAGTGCATGCAAAGACTTGGGATTTGCTCCGATTGGTATCTGCGCCTGCGGTTCGAATTGATTTGGGTTATTTATCGAATCCAGGAGATGCAGATAGATATAAGCGCGCAGAGTTCCGTGATTTGATCGCGGAATCTTTAGTAATTGCGATTCAACGCCTTTATTTAGCAGCTGAAGATGATGCTAAAACCGGAACTTTACGTATATCCGACTTAAAACGCGCTGGTTTGAGGATTAATTAATTTCCGCGAAATCGTTTGATATGGAAAACTAACCCAATGACCGAACTGCGACATACAACAGGAGCTTCACTCGAACTCGAGAATCGTTTCGCTTCTCGAGCCGCGCACATGAAGCCTTCTGAAATTCGTTCGTTGTTCGCTGTTGCATCTCGTCCAGATATTGTTTCGCTTGCTGGTGGTATGCCAAATTTATCTGCGCTGCCAATGGACATGATGGCTGAAGTTGTACGTGAATTAGTTGCAACAAACGGCACGGAAGCTTTGCAGTATGGAAGTGGTCAAGGACATCCACTACTTCGTGAACAGATCTGCGAAGTTATGGCGCTCGAAGGAATTCGCGCAAATCCAGATGATGTAATTGTGACAACTGGTTCACAACAAGCTTTAGATTTAATTTCTCGTATTTTTATTGATCCAGGCGACGTAGTTTTAGTTGAAGCACCTTCGTATGTTGGTGCACTAGGTACTTTCTCGCAATATCAAGCGGCTCCGGTACATGTTGAAACTGATAACGATGGAATGGTTCCGGCAGCGTTAGTTGAAGCTATCAAATCTGTCCGTGCTGCTGGACGCAAAATTAAGTTTTTATATTTGATTCCTAATTACCAAAACCCAACAGGTGTAATGCTCTCTGCGGATCGCCGCACTGAAATCTTGGAAATTTGTGCTCGCGAAGAGATTTTCATCGTTGAAGATAATCCATATGGCCTGCTTGGCTTTGATCGTCCGTCGCCAAATGCGATGCGCGCTCAAGATTCCGAAAATGTCATCTATTTAGGTTCATTTTCAAAGACCATCGCATCTGGTCTACGTGTGGGTTGGGCGTTGGTTCCGCAATCAATCAAAGACAAGATTGTGATTGCATCTGAGAGCTCGATTTTGTGTCCATCAAATTTCACACAACTAACAATTTCAAGCTATTTGAAGGATCAACCATGGCGCGATGGACAGCACCGCGTTCCGCTTTGATTGCGATGGTAAATCAGTTGGTTATGCGGTAGACTTCAACAAGATTACCCGCGAAATGGTCGATCTGCTAAGCGGGGTCGACGTGCTGGCGGTCGATTGCCTGCGCCGCGATCCGCATCCGACCCATTCGCACCTGGCCATGTCGCTGGAACTGATCGACGCGGTTCGCGCGGGGACCGGGATCCTGACGCATCTCGACAAGTCGCTGGACTATGCCTCGTTGCAGGCCGAAGTTCCTGCTCATGTCCTGGTCGGTTATGACGGGCTTGAGGTTACCGCGTGATAGCTTTCTCATCCGAAAGCCTGATTGTTCTGGCTATCGGTTGCCTGGTTCTCGATTTCGTCGCTTTCCGTCACGCTCGGGCAATTGCAGGGCATGGCCGCTTGCAGATGCTGCAAATGGCGGCAATCTGGGTCAGCATTATCAGCGGATTAACCATCCTGATCTCCCTGTATCAGCCATGATTAGTTGATCTCATTTAACATAATATATATTATCAGTCTAGGACAGGCGACCAATCCATGCCCCCTCTCGAACGTCTCCTCTCGATCATGGCGCGGTTGCGCGATCCTCAGCGCGGTTGTGACTGGGACACTGCGCAGACCTTCGAAACGATCGCGCCTTACACGATCGAAGAAGCCTACGAAGTTGCGGACGCCATTACCCGCAAGGACATGGCGGCGCTGAAGGACGAACTTGGCGACTTGCTGCTTCAGGTGGTGTTTCATTCCCGCATCGCTGAAGAAGCTGGCCACTTCGCTTTCGCCGACGTAGCCGCAGCGATCTCGGAAAAGATGGAAGCGCGCCACCCACATATCTTCGGCGACAGCACCGACCAAGGTCATTCCCGCGAAGAACGCTGGGAGCGGATCAAGGCCGAAGAGCGCGCGGCCAAAGGGGCAAGCAGCGCTCTGGACGGCGTTGCACTTGCCCTTCCCGCCGCGCTGCGCGCCGAAAAGCTGCAGAAACGGGCGGCGCGCGTCGGTTTCGATTGGCCTGACGTGGAAGGCCCAGCTCAGAAACTGGTTGAAG
>JALQWD010000012.1 GCA_023260175.1 Candidatus Nanopelagicaceae bacterium
TGTTCCTTCTTCAATTCCGGTAAATGCACCAAGAATAACCACACCGATTTCACGAACATCGAGGTTAAGTGCAAGTCCTAAAGTTCCGTTTTCGAACTTCAACAACTCATTTGTCATTGTTGAAGGCAAGCCTTCTACGCGAGCGATGCCGTCTGAAGCTTCGGTAACGATACCGATCTCTTCGCGACCAGCGCCGCTTGGCTGATACGACTTAACGAAATCCGCTAATGCATCGCGAACTTCTTCTGGTCGGATCGTGAGTTCCGCCATTGTTTTCTCCTTACTTTCCTGCAAGCGCTTGGCTTGCTTCGGCCATACGACTGATGACGGTGCCATCAATCAATTCATCACGGAAACGGATTGAAACGCCACCAACAACTTTTGGATTTGTTTCAACGTTTACTCGAACAGTCTGTCCAACTTGCTTGCTTAGCGCTGAAGCTAGCTTTGCCTTCTGGTCAGCCGTTAAATCAATTGCGCTCTGAACATGTGCAACTACAAGGCTGCGATGTTCTGCTGTTGCATGTGCAATATCTGAAAGCGCATTTTCAATACTGCGACCCCATAGACCATTTACGACCTGTGAGACCAATGCCTTTGTTGATGAAGTCGCGTTCTTTAGGACGTTATTTACTAACGCCTTTTTCTCTGCAACTGCATCTGGATTGCCATTTAGCGCATTGCGTAGCTCTTGGTTAGCAACAAGTGCGCGACCGAAAGCGAAGATTTCCTCTTCTAACTTATCTAGTTCGCCGCGTGAATTTGCTGCGCCAGCTTCTGCCTGAATTGCAATCTGTTCTGTAGAGATAAGTAGGTCGATCGGTGAAGACCAACGCTTTGATACCGCAGCTGCTGCAATTGCGAGCGCGCTATCAGAGATGCGAGAAGCGAAGAGCTGCTTAAGTAGCGCTTCCTTTTCGTCAGCATGACGTGAAGGATCAGTAATTGCACGACGAAGTGCAACATTCTGACCCAACGCATTCACAACTGCAAACAAATCAGCTGAAAGTGCAGATGCAGCATCGCCAGATAGACCGTTAAGAGTCTTATCTAGAACTTCGCGCGTAGCCGCTAATGAATTGCGGCTGCTGCCTCCCAAGTGAATTGCCATTGATTACTTCTCCAAATCCGCCATGAATCGTTCGACAATGCGTGACTGTCGAGCCTGGTCGTCTAACGCTTCTCCAACAATCTTTGAAGCGAGTTCGACAGCCAAAGTTCCAACTTCGTTACGTAGAGATGTAACAGCCTGTTGGCGCTCTGCTTCGATCGATGCATGTGCGGTTGCGACAATGCGTGAGGCTTCTTCTTGTGCCTTTGCGCGAATCTCATCTGCAATATTTGCAGCCTGTGCGCGTGCTTCTTCACGAAGACGTGCAGCTTCATCGCGAGCACTCGCTAGTTGCGCGTTGTACTGCTCTAGAGCAGCTTGCGCTTCTTGCTGTGCCTTCTCAGCCTTTTCGATACCACCCTGAATTGCTTCGGTACGTTCTGCAAAAGCCTTCTCGAACATTGGCACTACAGCTTTGCGAAGCACCATGAACAAGATCGCGAATGCGATTGTTCCGACAATTAATTCGGCGGTATGAGGAATCAGCGGATTAGCCGCTGCCTCTGATGCCTTAAATAACATTGTCTCTACCTTTAGTTACTTTTGATTAATACTTTTTTAGTTTTTCTCTGAAATTCGAGAATTTAGAGAATGAAAGCTAGAACTAGACCGAATAGCGCAAGAGCTTCTGCAAGAGCGAAACCAAGGAACGCTAGTGGCTGTAGTACTGAACGTGCTTCTGGCTGGCGTGCAACGCCATTGATGTAAGCCGCGAAAATCAGACCTGTTGCAATAGCAGGACCGATTGCTGAGAGGCCATAACCGACCAGGTTGAGTGTGCCTGACATGTTTCTTCCTATCTTTTGTTTTCTTTTGTTTTATCTATTAGTGCTCGTCGGCAAGGGCGCCGGCGATGTAAAGCGCTGTCAACAGAGTAAAGATGTACGCCCGACAGGCGCGCGAGGTCGACATCATCATCACCACGGCGCTGATCCC
>JALQWD010000028.1 GCA_023260175.1 Candidatus Nanopelagicaceae bacterium
GGTATCTAGCGTTTCGGAGGTCAGGTAGTTAAGGCTGGCGAAATCATCGTTCGTCAGCGCGGTACAAAGTTCCACCCAGGTGCAAATGTTGGTCGTGGTAAAGACGACACACTATTTGCGCTCGCAGCTGGTGCAGTTGAATTCGGTCGCGCTCGCGGTCGTGACGTTGTAAACGTACAACCTGTAGCTCCAGTAGCTTAATTAAACGGTTTTAAATAAAGCGGGCCGGCAGATGCTGGTCCGCTTTTTTATTAAGTAGAAGGGAATAGCAATGACAACATTTGTTGATCGAGTAACCCTTCATGTTGCTGCCGGAAAAGGTGGCGATGGTTGCGTCTCTATTCACCGCGAAAAATTTAAGCCACTTGGTGGACCAGATGGCGGTAATGGTGGTCGTGGTGGCGACATTGTTTTAGTTGTAGATCCAAATGTCACAACGCTTTTAGATTTCCATCATTCACCACATCGCCGCGCAACTAGCGGTCGACAAGGTTATGGTGATCGCAAAGATGGTTCACAAGGCGAAGACTTAATTCTTGGCGTACCATCTGGAACAGTTGTTTACGACGAAAAAGGCAATCAATTAGCTGATTTAGTTGGTAACGGAACCACATTTATGGCGGCAGAAGGTGGCCGCGGTGGTCTAGGAAATGCAGCGCTAGCTTCATCAAAACGACGTGCACCAGGCTTTGCGCTTCTTGGCGTTCCTGGTGACGAACGCACGTTAATTCTTGAACTAAAGAGCGTTGCTGATATCGCGCTAGTTGGTTTTCCAAGCGCGGGTAAATCATCCCTAATTGCGGCAATCTCTGCTGCTCGTCCAAAGATCGCGGATTATCCATTCACAACACTGGTGCCAAATCTCGGCGTTGTAAGCGTTGGAGATACTCGCTTCACCGTAGCCGATGTTCCAGGTTTGATTCCTGGTGCATCTCAAGGCAAAGGTTTAGGTCTTGAATTTTTGCGTCACGTCGAACGTTGCGTTGCACTTGTACACGTTCTTGATTGCGGAACTTTAGAAACAGATCGAAACCCAGTTGATGATCTTGAGATTATCGAATCAGAACTCCGTCAATATGGCGGACTAGATGATCGCCCAAGAATTGTCGCGCTAAATAAAACTGATTTACCTGATGGCAAGGTAATGGCAGAAATGGTGACAAAGACTCTGCAAGATAAGGGCTATGAGGTTTATCCAGTCTCTGCTGCATCTCGCGAAGGTTTGCAAGAGTTGCTTTATGCAATGGCGAAATTGGTGCAATCTTCACGCGCATCTGCAAAGAAAGAAGAGCGCACTCGTATTGTGATTCGCCCAGCTGCGGTTGATGATTCTGGTTATCAAGTATTTGCAAATGGTGACGGCACATTCACTGTTCTTGGAAAGCGCGTAGAACGCTGGGTTCGCCAGACAAACTTTGGTAATTCTGAAGCAGTTGGTTATTTAGCAGACCGATTGGCGCAGGCTGGCGTGGAGAAGGCGCTATTTAAAGCCGGCGCAGTTGCGGGTTCAGAAGTTCGCATTGGTTCTGATCAATATGCAGTGGTCTTTGATTGGGAACCAACTATCGAAGCAGGCGCAGAAATGCTTTCAAAGAATTTGCAACGTCGCGGTGAAGATGCGCGTATTGATAATGTTTGGAAAGCTGACAAGGTTCAGGATCAATTAACTGAAGATGAAATGTCACGCCAATGGGAGTACAACGTCTCCAATCCAAATACTCCTGAAGTTATCGAAGTTCTAGAGGACGAAGACGATGAAGCGTGATTTGATCACCAACGCTAAGCGCATTGTTATCAAAATTGGTTCATCTTCTTTAACAGGAGCTGCAGGTAGTGGTCTTGATGCTTCGGCTGTTGATCGTTTGGTAGATGTAGTTGCTTCAGCTCGTAATCGTGGGGCAGAGGTCTTGGTCGTATCTTCTGGTGCAATTGCAGCTGGTCTTGCGCCACTTGGACTTCAAACTCGTCCAAAGGATTTATCAACTCAACAGGCAGCTGCCTCTGTTGGCCAGGGACTTCTAATTCATCGTTACACCGAAAGCTTTGCTCGCTACGGAATCACAGCATCGCAAGTACTGCTTACTACAACAGATGTTGTCCGTCGTTCGCATTATTCAAACGCGCAACGTGCCCTATTTAAATTGATCTCAATGGGCGTTGTTCCTGTTATTAACGAAAATGACACAGTCGGAACATCAGAAATTCGTTTTGGTGACAACGACCGATTAGCGGCTTTAGTTGCACTACTAACGCAAGCAGATTTACTAGTTTTAGTCTCAGATATTGATGCACTTTACGATGCACCACCTAGCGAAACTGGCGCAAAGAAGATTACTGAAGTAAAAGACTTAACTGATATTGCTGAAATTAAATTAGGCGGCGCGGGTTCTGCAGGTGTTGGTAGCGGCGGAATGGTTACCAAAATTGAAGCGGCAAAGATTGCAACCAGCGCAGGAACAGCGATGCTTCTAACTAGCGCTAAAGATTTATCAGATGCAATGACTGGCGCAGATTGCGGAACAATCTTCTTGCCAAAGGAATCAAAGAACAATGCACGAGCGCTATGGCTTGCGCATGCTTCAGCATCCAGCGGCAAGTTGGTACTTGATGCTGGCGCAGCTAAAGCGATTCTAGAGAAGAACGTCTCTCTGCTTCCTGCAGGTGTAACTGCAGTTGAAGGCACATTTGATGCCGGCGAGACTGTTGATTTAGTTGATCTTGCTGGCAAAGTTATTGCGCGCGGAATTGTTAACTTTGATAGCGATGAAATTCCACAAATGTTGGGCCGCTCTACAAAGGAGCTAGCCGCAACGCTTGGGGCAGAGTTCGAACGCGAACTAGTGCATCGCGATGATCTAGTTATATTGAACTAGCAATCTGCTGCAATACCGGCACAATTTTCGAACTGATTCCATCAGCGCTTGTAGGTAGATCGCTTAACTTAACTACAACAACATGATCTTTCGGTTGCACGTAAATGTACTGTCCATGCAGACCAAGTAGGAGCGTAGTGTCTGGGAACGGATGCCATGTTTGCGCTCCATAACCCCAGCCATAATCAAGCGTTACCGCTGGTGTGGTCATTCGCTTTAAGTAGCTAGAACTAATAACCGATCCACCGCCAATATTTGCCGCACCATTATTTACAAATAACTGGCCAACTCGCGCAAAGTCGCGCGCGGTTGCATTGAAGCAGCAGAATGTTTTTTCTAATCCGCCAACATGATCAACATTCCACTTTGCTTGATTCTGTGCGCCAATTGGTTGCCAGACATTCTTCTGGAAATATTCTGCAATTGTGGTTCCGGTAATTTTCTTGATAACCATGCCAAGTAATTGAGTATTAATGCTTCGATACTCTGGCTTTGTTCCTGGCTTCTCCCACATCTTCTGGTTGTGGTGCAACCACCATGAAATATCAGTAGATGCATAAAGTTGCGCAATTCCAACGCCCCAACCTGAAGGACCAGTTGGGTAGTTATCGCTGACGCCGATTCCTGAATTCATATCTAACAAATCTTTGATTGTGACTTTATCGAAATCAGTTCCAACTTTGTATTCAGGAAGGATGCTTACAAAGGTATCGCTCTCTTTTAATTTGCCACTAGAAATCAATTGGCCAATCATGATTGAGGTGAGCGTTTTAGCAACTGAGTAAGTTGGCAGCAAAGTATCTTTGCCATGACCATTGAAATACTTCTCGTAAACCAATTTGCCATCTTTGATTACCAAAAAGGCGTTGGTCTCTGTATCGTCCATAAATTTATCGAGCGAAATATCCGTACCGTCATAGTTAACGGTCTGAGGGATATTTGCACTTCCGGTGCTCCATGCAATTCTGCTATCAGCAGGTTCGATGATGTGTGATGGCATTAAATCCGGAGTCTTTGAAGCAGGAGCTAGACCCAATTTGATTGCGGCAATAGGTTCCGGGTAGCGAATCGCTTTGGTTAAACCAAATAGGGCTAAATAGAGAACCAATACTGTTGCGACGGTGCGCTTAAGAATTTTGAACACGCGATTAGGGTAATGGCAAGTAAGATTCCCGTCATGGATGCGCAAGCTTTAGTTAACGATTTAGCCGATAAGGCTAGAGCGGCTGCGCGTACCCTTTCGGTGGCAACGGGCGCTGAGCGCTCTGCCGCACTTAACGCGATTGCCGATGAAATTGAAGCGCGCTCCTTTGAAATTCAAGAAGCAAACCAGGCAGATATGGATCGCGGCCAACGCGATGGGTTAAATAGCCAACTACTAGATCGCTTACTTCTAAATGAAGTGCGTATTAAGGGAATCGCAAATGGTGCACGCCAAGTTGCGGCACTTGAAGATCCGCTCGGTCAGACTCTTCGCGAACGAACCCTGCCAAATGGTCTACATCTAAGACAGATTTCCGTTCCTTTTGGCGTTATCGGAATGGTTTACGAAGCTCGCCCAAATGTCACAGTAGATGCCGCAGTAATTCTTCTGATGAGCGGAAATGCGGCGCTCTTGCGCGGTTCATCTTCTGCCGAAAGCAGTAATCATATTTTGGTAAAGGTAATGCGCGATGCGCTTGCCAAGACTTCAATCTCTCCAGATGTTATTCAATTAATTCCATCAAATGATCGCGCTACAACAACAGCGCTATTAAAGGCACGTGGTCATGTTGATCTAGTTATTCCTCGTGGTTCAGCAAACTTAATTCGTATGGTGGTTGATGAAGCAACAGTGCCAACAATTGAAACCGGTGCTGGTGTTTGCCATGTATATGTTGATAAAGATGCGGATTTAGAAAAAGCAATACCGATTCTTATAAATTCAAAAACCCATCGTCCTTCTGTTTGTAATGCCGCAGAGACTTTATTAGTTCACAGAGAAATTGCGCCAAAGTTTTTACCAATGGCGCTCAAGGCGCTTAATGAATCTGGTGTAGTGCTTCACGCAGATGCAGAGGCGGCAAAGGCTGCAGAGATTCTTGGCATTCGTGCGCAATCCGCAACTGCAGAGAATTGGGCTACCGAATATGGCGTGCTTGAAATGAATGTTGGCGTTGTAGATTCAGTAGAAGAGGCTTCAGCGCATATTGCAAAATTCGGTACCAATCACACCGAATCCATCGTCACCGAAAATAGAGAGACTGCAGATAAATTCGTGAAGTTATCTGATTGTGCAGCGGTAATGATCAATGCATCTACTCGTTTTACTGATGGCGAACAGATGGGTTTTGGCGCTGAAATCGGCATCTCAAATCAGAAACTTCACGCTCGTGGCCCAATGGGCTTAGAACAGATGACGACCACCACCTGGATTGTCACTGGCACAGGGCAAATTCGCCAGTAATAACTTAATAAAATAGAATTCACTTATGTCTAGCCTTACACGCGCTGAAGTTGCCAAGTTAGCAAAGCTCGCACGTATCGAAATGACCGATGCTGAGATGGATGCACTTTCATCTGAATTCGCAGTTATCTTGGGTGCGGTCGATCGAATTCAGGGAGCACCACTTGCAGATGTTCAACCAACATCACATCCGCTTCCAATCAACAACGTAACTCGTCCTGATGTTGTTATCCCATCATTAACACCAGATGAAGCACTCAGCGGGGCACCAGCACAAGAAGAGCAGCGCTTCCGCGTGCCACAGATTTTGGGTGAAGAATGATTCGCAAAAACGCATCCGAAATGGCAGCAGCTCTTGCTGCAAAAGAGATTTCATCAGTCGAATTAGTTAATGCGCATTTTGATCGCATTGCAGAAGTTGATGGTCAGGTAAAAGCATTTTTACATCTAGATAAAGAGGGCGCACTTGCACAGGCAAAATCAGTTGATGATGCTCGTGCCAAAGGCGAAACACTTGCACCACTTGCTGGCGTACCAGTTGCGCTTAAAGATATTTTCACTCAAAAGGGCATTCCAACAACTGCTGGTTCAAAGATGCTCGAAGGCTGGCGTCCACCTTACGATGCAACCGTTACCGCTAATCTAAAGAAGAATGGCATTGTCATTTTGGGTAAGACCAATATGGATGAATTTGCAATGGGTTCTTCAACTGAAAACTCTGCTTACCATCCGACTCATAACCCATGGGATTTAACACGTATTCCTGGCGGTTCTGGTGGTGGATCATCAGCTTCCCTTGCTGCATTTGAAGCGCCATTAGCACTTGGTACAGATACCGGTGGA
>JALQWD010000033.1 GCA_023260175.1 Candidatus Nanopelagicaceae bacterium
GTCGTGTTGGCACACCTAAGCGTCGCGAAATCGGCCACGGTGCACTTGCAGAACGTGCACTTGTTCCAGTTCTCCCAACTCGCGAAGAGTTCCCTTACGCAATCCGTCAGGTATCTGAAGCTCTTGGTTCAAATGGATCAACATCTATGGGTTCTGTATGTGCTTCGACACTTTCATTACTAAATGCTGGCGTGCCGCTAAAGGCGCCAGTTGCAGGTATTGCAATGGGTCTAATCTCAGATGATGTTGATGGCAAAGTTGAATATGTTGCGCTAACTGACATCTTGGGTGCAGAAGATGCATTCGGAGACATGGACTTTAAAGTTGCTGGTACCAAAGATTTTGTTACTGCTTTGCAGTTAGATAAGGCCTCACCGCGCGTGACCATCATTCATCATCCAGATGTGCGTCGTTCGCTGCTTACCCAGAAGGCATATGCAGAAGGTATGCGTGCGCTAGTTCTTTACACCGCTTCAATTCAAGATTCGATTATGTTGGAAGAGGATGAAGCGAAGAAGAAGCAGTTAGAAGCGCTTAATGATCTGTTGCTTCCGATTGTTAAAGGTTACGGATCAGAACGTTCATGGGTATTGCTTGGTACTGAAAGTTTGCAGACCTTTGGTGGTTCCGGATTTACTCAAGATTGGCCACTAGAACAATATGTACGCGATGCAAAGATTGATACCTTGTATGAAGGCACGACTGCAATTCAAGGTTTAGATTTCTTCTTCCGCAAAATTGTTCGCGACAATGGCGCAACACTTATGACACTAGGTGCTGAGATCAAAGCATTCTGCGAATCAGGTGGAGCAATGGCGGAAGAGAAGGCAAAACTTCTTAAAGCACTAGGTGATTTCCAAGGAATCATCACAGTTCTTGTTGGCCACGCAATGGCTTCACAATCAAATCCAACTGAGATTTACAAAGTTGGACTAAATACATCACGTGCGCTCTTTGCTGCAGGTGATGTAGTTATTGGTTGGTTGCTACTTCGTATGGCTGAGATTGCTAGCTCTAAAGGAAGTGATGATTTCTATCTAGGAAAGATTGCGGCAGCAAAGCACTTTGTAAATGTGGTGCTTCCACATCTAACTGCGGAGCGCAAGATTGCTGAAGCTACCGATGGATCAATCATGGAGCTTCCAGAGAAAGCTTTCTAAAGTCCGCTAAACTTTCGAAGTGAATTATCGAAAAGGTTTTATTGCGCTGCTTCTGGCTTCGCTCGCTTTTTCGATTAACGGTGTATTTTCAAAGTTAGTTCTCGAAGCAGGGCTTTCGCCACTTCGTTTAGCTGAAATTAGATCTACTGGCGCTTTCGCGGCATTCTTTATTTACTTAGTGATCTTTAAGAGAAGTGCGCTTAAGTTTGAGCTAAAGGCGCTGCCTGAGATGCTGATCTACGGAATCGTGGGTTATGCAGGCGTGCAGGCCTTTTATTTCATCGCAATCGTGCGTATGCCGGTTTCAGTCGGCCTAATTATCGAATTTACCGCGGCCATCTGGATCACGCTCTGGGTCCGCTTTGTTCGCAAACAATATGTACCGCGCACTATGTGGATCGCAGTCTTTCTTGCAATCACTGGTTTGGCGTTGATTGCGCAAATTTGGAAAGGTTTAATTTTCGATACTTGGGGCGTTATCGCAGCATTCTTAGATGCATTTGCGCTAACTGCTTACTTCTTACTTGGAGAAAAGTGGGGCAAGCGCGCACCGACTGAAACTTTAATGCTCTATGGTTTTGGAATCTCGATGCTCTTTTGGTGGTTGGTACTTCCTATTTGGAATTTTCCATTTGAAATCTTTAGCCAGCAGATTGATTGGCGCGGCAAGCTAGAAGGTCAGATGACAACTGGTCTGGTTTTGATTCTGCTTGTTATCGCAGTTGGAACTTTGATTCCATATACCTTTAATTTAATTGGCGTGACAAATACCAATGCCTCTACTGCTGCGATTTTGGGAACGCTCGAACCTGTTCTTGCAGGTGTCTTTGCTTGGATCTGGTTAAGCGAGACCTTTAATTTGATTCAATTAATTGGTGCGACTGCGGTTATTACTGCGATTTATATTGCAACAAAAGCTAGATCAATTACTCCGCAGATCGTGCCTGACTAAAGTCCTGGTTTCCGAAGTTCTGATTCTGCGCTGGCATATCCACAAATCTTGAGAAGTGGAGCTGCGCAGAAACAGTTAGGTCGCGTGTTGGGCCGTTACGGTGCTTAACAACTAATAGATCTGCTTCTCCAGAACGATTCTGTTTGTCGTATAAATCTTCGCGGTGTAACAAGATAACCATGTCGGCATCCTGTTCGATAGAACCAGATTCACGAAGATCAGAGAGCATTGGTTTCTTATCTGCGCGCTGTTCAGGTCCACGGTTTAGCTGTGACATTGCGATAACTGGAATATCTAACTCTCCAAAAAACATATTAGATCCAGTACCATTATTATAAAGAATTTTACCAGCATTAGGTAATCCAATTCT
>JALQWD010000070.1 GCA_023260175.1 Candidatus Nanopelagicaceae bacterium
GTATCTGGCGATGGTGATCTTGGTGGAACTATGCGTTTAGGTTCGTACAAAGCTACTTTAAAAGCGGGCTCAATCGTTGCTGAAGTTTATGGCGCCACTGAAATCACCGAACGTCATCGCCATCGCTATGAGGTAAACAATAAGTACCGCGATCAGATTGCTAGTGCAGGCATGGTATTTAGCGGCATGAATACCGAACGTGATCTTGTTGAGTTTGTTGAACTACCAAGAGAGGTTCATCCTTATTACGTAGGCACTCAGGCTCATCCTGAATTTAAGTCACGCCCAACAAATCCGCATCCACTATTTGCTGGTTTGATTAAAGCTGCGATTAAATAGCCACATGATTATTGGCGTACCTAAGGAAATAAAGACCCTCGAAGCACGCGTTGCGCTTACACCTGCTGGTGTTCGCGAATTAGTTAAGAATGGTCACAAGGTTATTATCGAAACAAATGCAGGTTTAGGTTCGGCAATCACTAACGAAGATTATGTAGCGCAAGGCGCAGAAATTGCACCGGATGCTGCAACTGTTTGGGCTAGCGCTGAGATGATCATGAAGGTCAAAGAACCATTAGCTGCTGAATATCCATTGATGCGCGAAGGTCAAATTCTCTACACTTATCTACATTTGGCTGCATCTAAAGAATGTACCGATGCGCTAATTGCAGCAAAGAATGTTGCGATTGCCTATGAGACAGTTGAAGTGGATGGACATTTGCCGCTGCTTGCACCAATGTCTGAAGTTGCTGGACGTTTGTCAACTCAAGTTGGTGCAACTGCTTTACAGAAGCCAAATGGTGGACGCGGTGTATTGCTAGGTGGAGTACCTGGTGTTCGCCCAGGCAAAGTCGTAGTAATCGGTGGCGGCGTAGCAGGTTTGAACGCAGCAGTGATGGCGCGCGGTCTTGGTGCAGATGTGACCATTCTTGATAGAAGCATCTCAAGATTGCAATACATTGATTCGCTTTATAACGGTGCTATCAAAACATTGATGTCTAACGATCATTCAATCGAAGAAGAGGTTCTTCAAGCCGATTTAGTAATAGGTGCGGTATTAATTCATGGAGCAAAAGCGCCAAAATTAGTGAGCAACCAGTTAGTGTCGCGAATGAAGCATGGTTCTGTTCTGGTTGATATCGCTATCGATCAAGGCGGTTGCTTTGAGGATTCGCGGGCAACAACGCACGCAGAACCTACCTACAAGGTTCATAACTCAATTTTCTATTGCGTGGCAAATATGCCTGGTGCTGTGCCAGTTGCTTCAACTTATGCGCTTACCAATGCGACTCTGCCATATGCAGTTTCTATTGCAAATAAGGGCTGGAAGAAGGCTCTTGGCGAAAATGCTGATTTAGCTAAGGGTTTAAATGTTTGCGAAGGTAAAGTCGTGTACGAAGCTGTAGCAACTGCCCATGGATATCAATACTCTAAATTCGTTTATTGATTTTCTCCGCGTAGAGAAGGGGGCGGCTGCAAATACAGTTGCCGCTTATCGTCGTGATTTAACTAGATATCTCAACTGGTCATTAAATAATCCGGGCGCATCAATCAAAGATTATGCGCAATCAATTAACAACTTAGCGCCTTCATCTTTGGAGAGAAATTTCAGCGCGTTACGATCCTTTCATAATTACCTCAATCGCGAATTCCAGATTCCAGATCCCACAGATGACTTACCTGAGACTGGCAAACGCCAACGTCTTCCAAAGGCTCTATCTGTAGAAGAAGTAACAAAATTGGTAGAGGCAGCGAAGGACCCCTCTTTACCAATCACTTTGCGTGATTATCTTTTGCTAGAACTTCTCTACAGCACAGGTGCTCGTGTTTCCGAAGTAGTTGGCATCAACTTGCAAGATATTTACGAAAGCACCGTCGGAGATGAGAGCATCTGGGTTATAAAGCTTCGCGGCAAAGGCGGCAAGGAGCGAATCGTTCCTTTGGGTTCTTACGCTAAAAGCGCTATCGATGATTACTTGGTTCGCTGCAGACCATCACTACTAAAACGTGTGAACGAATCAGCGCTATTTCTAAATGTAAGAGGCACTCGTCTTTCGCGTGTAAGCGCCTGGGAGATAGTTAAAAAGGCGGCCGTTAAGTCCGGTTTAACATCACGAGTTACGCCACATATTTTTAGACATTCGTATGCAACTCATCTATTAGATGGTGGCGCTGATATTCGTGTTGTGCAAGAACTCTTGGGCCATGCATCTGTTACTACAACGCAGATTTATACGTTGGTAACAATAGATAAGGTGCGCGAGTCATATCGACTGGCGCACCCTAGAGCCTAAATAGAGCTTAACTATTTGACTTATAGACCTCGTAGGCGACGAGCAAGAATTGAATTTTCGCCCTTGGCTTCTAAGTCACTAATGATTACTGCAAGTGATTCACGAACAATTCGTCCGCGATCAGCTGCAAGACCTAAATCTCCTCGAAGCAAAATACGTGCTTGATCAAGATCAAAGAGTTCATCTGGCGATAAGTAAACAGTGATTTTTTCGTCATGACGTTCGCGACCAGAAGGTGTGCGAGCAGTTGTTGCGCGACGTCGTTGTGTCTGGCGAACTGCACCGCTCTTCTTTGCCGGCTTTGTTGTCTCAATAGGCATTGCTGCATCTTCGGTAGCGACAACATCTGGAACTGAAACTAGTGGCTTTGCACGGAATAGTTCATCTGCACCTGGCAGGGAAGCGCGGCGGCTCATTTAGCTCCTCCTCGTGAAATAAGTTCGCGAGCTAAGCGACGATATGCATTAGCTGCGCCTGAATTTTGTGCGTACTGAATAATAGGTTCGCCCTTCACTGAACTTTCAGAGAAGCGAATTGTCTTTGCAATAATAGTTTCGAAGGTATCGGCAGGGAATTGCTCAACAAT
>JALQWD010000077.1 GCA_023260175.1 Candidatus Nanopelagicaceae bacterium
AAGGCAATTGGATACGACCCACGCATCGGTAATCGTTTCTTACAGGCAGGTATTGGTTTTGGTGGTGGTTGCTTACCTAAAGATATCCGTGCATTTATGGCGCGCGCTGAAGAGCTTGGCGCATCACAGGCAGTTGAATTCTTAAAAGATATCGATGCAATCAACTTACGTGCACGTAAACGCGTAATCAATGTGGTCGAAAAAGAACTCGGCCCAGATCTAAAGTCATTTAAGATCGCAGTACTTGGCGCAACATTTAAACCAGATTCAGACGATGTTCGTGACTCCCCTGCGCTTGATATCGCTGCTCAGATATATGCAGCTGGCGCCAACGTGACTATTCATGATCCAAAGGGAATCGAACCTGCTCGCAAGCGTTTTCCTGCACTTAACTTTGCCGAGAAGATTGAAGATTGCGTAGCAGGAGCTGACTTAATTCTGCACTTAACAGAGTGGAAGGAGTATCGAGAGTTAGATCCTGCAGCGATAAAGAAGCTAGTTAAACAGGCGAAGATTCTTGATGGTCGCAATATGTTAGATCGCGACAAGTGGCGCGCAGCAGGTTGGGACTTCCACGCTCTCGGTCGCGCATGAGTTTCGACGATTCCACAATCGATCAAGTTCTCAAACTGAAGACTTGGGCGATAGTTGGACTTGGCAATAATCCTGAACGTGCGGCATTTGGCGTTGCTAAATTATTACAAGATAAGGGACATAAAATCGTTCCCGTCTATCCTCGCGCAGAAGAAGTTCACGGAGAAATCGGCTACAAGACTCTCTCAGAAATTCCATTTCCAGTTGATGTAGTTGATTGCTTTGTAAATTCAAATTTGGTTGGGAAAGTTGTAGATGAAGCGATTGCAATCGGTGCAAAAGCTGTTTGGCTGCAATTAGATGTTATTGACGAAGCTGCAGTTGCAAGAGCTGAAGCTGCAGGGTTATTGGCAATTATGGACCGCTGCCCTGCTATCGAATATCGAAAGCGTTAAAACCCAGTTTTTTGATTGCGTCGTGCTTTTAGCGCAGCGCCTTTTGCTTTTGCCTCTTCATTTAATTTCTGCATCGCGCTTTCAACTTTTGATAGCAGCGCGTTATCTGATGTTGCCAAAATTCGTGCCGCCAAAATTCCGGCATTCTTTGCATTACCGATGCCGACGGTTGCCACAGGAATTCCAGCTGGCATCTGAACAATAGATAGTAATGAGTCCATTCCTTCTAGGTTTGCTAAAGGAACAGGTACGCCGATAACTGGAAGTGCCGTTAACGATGCCACCATTCCAGGTAAATGCGCTGCCCCACCTGCGCCAGCAATTATTACTTTGTAGCCATTCTTCGCTGCTGACTTTGCAAAATCTGCCATTTCATCAGGCATGCGATGCGCGGAAACAACTTCTGCCGTGTAAGAGATTCCGAATTCATCAAGCACATTAGCGGCAGCTTCCATGGTCGGCCAATCAGAATCCGAACCCATGATGATTGCTACATCACTCATCAATCTCTCCGCTCATGTATTTAAGTGCGTGATCAACTTCTTGGCGTAATTCTACGAGATTATCGCCAAGCATTGTTATGTGTCCAATTTTGCGTCCTGGACGTACTTCTTTGTTGTACTGATGAAATTTGAGCGCTGGAGTGCGTGCCATCAAATGAAGATATGGTCGATACATATCACTCTTTTGGCCACCCAATACATTTCCCATTACTGCCCACTTTCCGGTCATTGAAGTGTCGCCAAGTGGTAAATCTAAAATTGCACGAAGATGTTGTTCGAATTGACTGGTAACCGAACCTTCGATTGTCCAGTGGCCAGAGTTGTGTGGACGTAGCGCCAATTCATTTATGTACAACTTTTCGCCTTTAACAAACATCTCAACTGCCATCACGCCTACAAGACCAATTTCTTCTGCAATCTTCAACGCTAATTTCTGCGCAGCTTCAGATTGGCTTTGAGAAAATTCTGGAACGGGAGTAACTGTTTCGATGCAGATGCCATCACTCTGAATTGTTCTAGTAGGTGCCCATGAGGCAGCTTGCCCATGCGGTGAACGTGCAACCATTACTGCAATTTCAAAATCAAAATCAACTAACTCTTCTAGGATCAATTTTGGTACTTCAGTTAATAGTTTTTCCAAATCGCTCTTTGCTTCAATCTTCCAGACTCCACGTCCGTCATAACCGCCTGAAATTGCTTTAGCAATTGCCGGATATTCCCAATCAATTGCTTCTGTTACTACCTGCCATTTTGGATTTGGAAGATGGGCTAATTTCTCTCGCATTAACGCCTTGTCTTGCGAATATTGAAATGCACCTGAAGAAGGCAGGAATTTAACCCCTTCTGCTTCTAAAGTTTTAATGATTGAAAGTGGAATTAGTTCGTGCTCAAAGGTGACAACATCGCAACCATTAGCAAAGTTTCGAACGGTTTCTAAATCTCGATAATCGCCAACAACATGTGGAGAGCTCTGGGCGGCAGAATCGGCAGATGAATTAGCCAAGGTTACAAAATCAATTCCAAGAGCGGCAGCTGGTGCAAGAGTCATCTGCGCCAACTGGCCAGATCCAATTACACCAACGCGTGGAAAGTTTTGCACTGGCTTATCTTAAGTGGACTATATCGCCGACACTAATTTCGCGACTATTAAGCAGTAAGGCACCATCATCTGAAATACCGATTGCAGTATCTTCGATGATTTCGCCGCTCGGAAGGGTGGCGCGAATTGGCTTACCAATTGTTCCGCAAAGTTCGCGGTAACGAGCCTTCTCAAGTTCCAGGTCTGAAAGCGCTTTACCTAATTCGTTCAAGATATCAATTAGTAAGTTACTTCTATCTACATCGGCAATCATTGACAATGAAATTGCATTAGCAATTGGTAGTTCTTCAGCAGTTTGAAAGATGTTTATTCCTACTCCAACAATTACTCCATTTGGATTTTTCTCACTGAGAATTCCAGCAAGTTTTTTTCCGTTAATTAACAAATCATTTGGCCATTTGATTTCGACTCTTGCATCGCCCAAATAATTATTAATTGCCCTAGCGACGGCACCGCCGGTAATTAGAGGTATCCAACCAAAATCTTTATCGACAGAAATGCAAAATGAAAAAGTCAAACCTTTTCTTGGCGGCACTTCAAACTTACGATCTAATCTCCCGCGTCCTGCACTTTGATATTCGGCAACTAAAACTTTTCCGGCTTCAAAATTATTAGCTAATTCAATCTGGGTCGAGGCAGTTTCCTCCGTCACGCTTACTGACCAGTACTGCGCAACTTTTGAATTTATCTCTTCGACCTTTAGACCTTCGATACCCACAGCAGGTACGGTAAGCCCATGAGCAAGAATCTGAAAACCACAGCTGGCAAGATTGAAGATTTACGCGCACGTTTAGATGAAGCAGTACATGCGGCATCAGAAACTGCAGTAACCAAGCAGCATGCCAAGGGCAAGCTGACTGCTCGCGAACGTATCGCACTTCTACTTGATGAAGGTTCATTCCAAGAGATGGATGAATTCGCTCGTCATCGTTCTTATTCATTTGGAATGGAAAAGAACCGACCTTATGGCGATGGCGTTGTAATCGGATTTGGAACTATTGATGGTCGAAGTGTTGCGGTCTACTCGCAAGACTTCACAATCTTTGGTGGTTCTCTCGGTGAAGTTATGGCAGAGAAGATCCGCAAAATTATGGAATTTGCACTTAAGAATGGTGTGCCACTAATTGGAATTAACGACTCAGGTGGAGCTCGCATTCAGGAAGGTGTGCAAGCACTTGGTGGTTACGGACATATTTTCCGACTAAACACACGTTCCTCTGGCGTAATTCCACAAATTACTTTGATTCTCGGTCCATGTGCCGGTGGCGCTGCATACTCGCCTGCACTTACCGACTTCACGGTTATGGTTAACGAGAAGTCATACATGTTTATCACTGGACCAGATGTCATTAAGACAGTTACTGGTGAAGAAGTTGGCATGGAAGAACTAGGCGGTGCTCATACTCACGCATCTAAGACCGGCAATGCGCATTACTTAGCGGAATCCGAAGAAGATGCAATTGATTATGTGAAAGCACTTCTCTCCTACTTACCAAGCAACAATATGGATGGCGCTCCGCATCTTCCAGCTACCGAAACTTTAGCTCGCAAAGCAACAGATACTGCGCTTGATACCTTAATCCCTGATTCACCGAATCAGCCTTACGACATGAAGACTGTAATTCATGCAATTCTTGATGAAGGCGAATTCTTAGAGATCCATGCAAACTTTGCGCCAAATATCATCGTCGGCTATGGACGCATTGAAGGTGAAACTGTTGGCATCATCGCTAACCAACCACAGCAATTAGCTGGAACACTCGATATTGATTCATCAGAAAAAGCAGCGCGCTTCTTACGTTTCTGCGATGCCTTTAATATTCCAATTATTACTTTGGTGGATGTACCTGGCTTCTTGCCTGGCACCGAACAGGAATGGGATGGCATCATCCGCCGCGGCGCAAAACTTCTTTATGCATACGCTGAAGCAACAGTTCCGCTAGTAACACTAGTTACTCGCAAGGCTTATGGCGGCGCATACATTGTTATGGGATCAAAACAAATTGGTGGTGACGTCGTATTCGCTTGGCCAACTGCTGAAATCGCAGTGATGGGCGGACAAGGTGCGGTAAATATTCTTTACCGTAAAGAGATTGCAGAAGCTAAAGATCCAGAAGCACTTCGCGCCCAATTAGTTGCCGAATACAACGAATCATTGGCTAATCCTTATAACGCTGCAGAACGTGGAATCGTTGATGCGGTTATCGAGCCAAATCAATCACGCGAATACATCACCAAGGTATTACGCACTTTGAAGACTAAGCGCGATTCATTGCCTCCACGTAAGCACGGAAACATTCCGCTATGACAGTTCGCTTCACGATCGTTAGTGGCAAACCAAGCAATGAAGAGCTTGCCGTACTCACCCAGGTTCTTAATCAACATAAGCGCGTAGAGAAGGATCCGGTTGTAAAGCGCAGCACTTGGGCGCAACCAATCATGCGATCTGCTATGCCACAAGCAATTAAATTCGGCGCAGGCAGAAATATTTAATGCGTTTAATTCTCGCTTCACAATCTCCTTCTCGTAAACGTTTACTAGAAGGCGCTGGCTTGCACCCTGAAATTATCGTCAGCCATGTTGATGAAGAGGCGGATCATTTCAGCGCCATGTCGCCGGTAGATATGGTGATTGCTCTAGCAATAACTAAAGCACACACAGTTCTTGAACAAGTAGAAGGCGATTGCATCATCGTGGCATGCGATTCAACATTTGAATTTGAAGGTGAATCTTTTGGAAAGCCGGAAACTCCTCAAATCGCCATCGAACGCGCAAAACGTTTGAGCGGCAAGACCGGGCTGCTTCACACCGGTCACTGCATTATTGATACCAAACAAGGACGCGAGATCGCTGATCGAGTTACAACCAAAGTCACCTTTGATGATTTAAACGAAGAGCTAATAAAAGATTATGTTTCGACCGGTGAACCTCTAAAAGTTGCCGGGGGTTTTACGCTTGATGGCTTTAGCTCCCCTTTCATTAGCCAAATTGATGGGGATTACACAAATGTGGTCGGAATTTCTATGTCCTACTTGCGTCAGAGTTTGGAACACTTAGGCTATTCCTGGCCAGAAGCCAAGAAGATCGGAGCGAAATGAAGCGCGTACTCATAGCTAATCGTGGTGAGATTGCAGTTCGTGTAATCCGCGCTTGCCGTGATCATGGCATCGAATCTGTTGCGGTCTATTCAGATGAAGATCGCGCTTCAATCCACGCATCTATGGCTGATGCTGCATATTCATTAAAAGGAATTACCGCAGCACAGACTTACTTAAATATTGAAAAGCTAATCGCTGCAGCAAAAGAATCAGGTGCAGATGCAGTTCATCCTGGTTACGGATTTCTCTCAGAGAATGCAGATTTTGCCGAAGCAGTTATTAATGCAGGATTGATCTGGATCGGTCCTCCACCTGCTGCTATTCGTGCACTAGGAGATAAAGTTTCTGCTCGCAAAATTGCATCGGCAGCTGGCGCACCACTTGTTGCTGGTACAAAAGATCCCGTTGATTCACACGAAGAGGTCATTGCATTCGCTAAAGAGCATGGCTTACCTGTTGCAATTAAGGCAGCACACGGTGGTGGCGGTCGCGGATTAAAAGTCGCACGAACACTTGAAGAAATTCCGGAACTTTATGCATCGGCTGTTCGCGAAGCTATTACTGGCTTTGGTCGCGGAGAATGTTTCGTTGAGCGATATTTAGATAAACCTCGCCACGTTGAAACTCAAGTATTGGTCGATAAGCATGGCAATGCGGTTGTGGTTTCTACCCGCGATTGTTCATTGCAGCGTCGCCATCAAAAGTTAGTTGAAGAAGCTCCTGCGCCATTCCTAACCAAAGAGCAGAATGATGAGCTTTATCGCGCAAGTAAAGCAATCATGAAAGAAGCTGGTTACGTTGGCGCGGGAACATGTGAATTCTTAGTTGGACTTGATGGCACCATTTCATTCCTTGAAGTAAATACTCGCCTTCAGGTCGAACACCCAGTCTCTGAAGAAATTACTGGAATCGATTTGGTACGCCAGCAGTTCCGAATTGCACAAGGTGAAACACTTGGCTTTGGCGATCCAGAGATTCGTGGGCATTCAATTGAATTTCGTATCAATGGCGAAGACCCGGGTCGCGGTTTCTTGCCTGCACCTGGCCAAATCACTGAATGGCAGATTCCGACAGGACCTGGCGTCCGTGTAGATGCTGGTTTCAAGAAAGATGATTCAATCGGTGGCAACTTCGATTCACTACTTGCAAAGCTAATTGTTACCGGTAGCACTCGCGAAGAGGCAATTGCACGTTCCCGTCGCGCCTTGGCCGAATTTAAAGTTGAAGGACTTGCAACTGCGCTACCGTTTCATCGAGCAATTCTCGAAGACGATAACTACACAAAGAATTTCAAGGTTTACACCAGTTACATTGAGAATGAATTCGTTAACGAAATTCCGCAATATGAAGCGAGCTCTCCTGTTGTGCAGAGCCATGCCGCTCCGGAACATGTCATCACTGAGATCAATGGACAACGCTTTGAAGTTCTAGTGCATGCACCAGAACCAGTACATAAGCGCCATCGCGCACGAAAAGGTGCAGCAGGCGGTGCGACTGGCGATGGATTGCTTGCTCCAATGCAAGGAACTGTGGTCAAGATTGCAGTCAAAGAGGGTGACCAAGTCGAAAAGGGCGATTTAATCATTGTTCTTGAAGCGATGAAGATGGAGCAACCTCTTACTGCCCATAAGTCAGGCAAGATTTCTAAACTAATAGCTGAAATCGGAGAGACCGTAGCTAGTGGCACGGCGCTCTGTCAGATATTAGATTAGCCATGTGAATCGCACTGAAATTGAAAATTGGATCGCAGACGATCCAGATCCAAAAACCGCCGCAGAGCTCCAGCAACTTCTTGATGCAAACGATGAAGCTGCTCTAGATAAATTATTTGCAGGTTTCTTAACTTTCGGCACTGCTGGTCTTCGTGGTCCTATTGCTCCTGGTCCATCTGGAATGAACCGCGCAGTTGTTGGACGTACTGCAGCAGCTATTGCTCAATACATGAAGCAACGTAATTTGGATTCAGTTGTTATCGGTCGCGACGCGCGCTATGGCTCAGAAGATTTCACTCGCGAAAGTGCAGAAATATTAAGTGGTGCAGGAATGAAGGTAAGTGTTCTTCCGCGCCCACTTCCTACCCCCGTTCTAGCTCATGCAGTTAAGAAGTTAGGCGCGCATGTTGGAATCATGGTTACTGCCAGCCATAACCCACCTATGGATAACGGTTATAAGGTCTATCTAAATGCGGATGTAGATGGCATTAATTATCAAGGTTCGCAGATTATTACTCCGACAGATAAATTGATTTCTGCAGAGATCGACAAAATTACTTCTCTAAAGAACCAACCGCGCGGAAGCGAATGGACCAATCTCAATGATGAGGTCTTTGATGATTACGTTGCGCGCACTGCACTAATTGGTAAGAATCCAGGTAAGTTAAAGATTGTTTACACCGCTATGCATGGCGTTGGCTTAGAGACAGTTGATGCCGTTTTCAAGAAGGCTGGTTTTAGCGCGCCAATTAGAGTTGAAGAACAAGTTCAACCTGACCCTGATTTTCCAACAGTCGCATTTCCTAATCCAGAAGAGCCTGGCGCAATTGATTTAAGTTTGGCTAAAGCCAAAGCCGTTGGTGCAGATTTGGTGATCGCAAACGATCCAGATGCTGACCGTTGCGCAGCTGCGATTAATGATCCAAAACACGGCTGGCGCATGCTTAAAGGCGATGAACTCGGCATTTTGCTTGGTGATTGGATTGCCCGTACAAACAATGGAAATTATGGCAACTCAATAGTCTCTTCTTCAGGACTCAGCAAGATTTGTAAGCACTACGGAAGAAATTTCCAAGAGACTCTCACAGGCTTTAAATATCTAGCGCAAATACCTAACTTGGCTTTCGCATACGAAGAGGCAATCGGTTACTCCGTAGATAGCGCTACTGTTTCTGATAAGGATGGCGTAAGTGCAGCCATTGCTTTAGCTCAATTAGCCGAAGAGCTAGCGGCAAATGGCCAGACAATTTATGACCGCCTGCAAGAGATTTGGGAATTAATTGGTTTCCATGCAACTGAACAGATATCAATTCGCGTTGACAACATTAAATTAGTGGGCAAAGTTTTAGAAAAACTTCGTAGCAATCCACCAAAGGAAATAGCTGGCTTTGCGGTTACCTCTATTGATGATTTAGCTAAACCCACAAACACTCTTCCACCAACCGATGGATTACGTATCTGGCTTGGCGATGTGCGAGTAATTGTTCGCCCTTCGGGCACGGAGCCGAAGATGAAGTGCTACATAGAAGTGATTAGCGCTACTGAAGATGAAGCTCTTGCAAAACTTGCCACATTGCGTGGACCACTGAAAGAATTGCTCTCCTAAGCATAGGAGGCAGCGTTGCAATTCTTTGGGCTAGTTGATGGCTCTGAAAGTTCGCTTAAGTCATTCCTAAAAAATCTTCCGCCGGTTGATCAAGTCGGTGCAGAAGCTCGCGCTGCGACTCTGGGCACAAGAAGCATTAAGACTTCAAGCAAGGCTTGGGCAATTGATACTGCAATTTCGATGGTGGATTTAACAACTCTTGAAGGCGCAGATACGCCGGGCAAAGTTAAGGCGCTCTGCACAAAAGCGGTACGCCCAGCACCTTCTGATCCAACTGTTCCAAGTGTCGGCGCAGTTTGTGTCTATAACGACATGGTGAAAATTGCCCGTACTCATTTAGATTTAATTGGCGGCCAACATATTCCAGTAGCCGCTGTTTCCACTGCATTCCCCTCTGGTCGCGCATCGATGGCAGTTAAATTGCAGGATACCCAAGATGCAATTGATGCCGGCGCAACAGAAATCGATATGGTGATTGATCGTGGAGCCTTCTTATCTGGTCGCATCGGTGATGTATTTGATGAGATTGTGAAAATCAAAGAGGTCTGCGGCAATAAGGCTCATTTAAAGGTAATTTTTGAAACAGGCGAACTAGTTACATATGACAATGTCCGCAAAGCTTCTTATCTAGCGATGCTAGCTGGCGGCGATTTTATTAAAACTTCAACCGGCAAAGTTGCCCCTGCTGCTACCCCACCGGTAGTAATGATCATGCTGGAAGCAGTTAGGGATTTTCGTGAAATCACCGGACATCAAATTGGCGTCAAACCAGCAGGCGGAATTCGCACCACTAAAGATGCAATAAAGCAGTTGGTATTGGTTAACGAAACCGCCGGCCCGGATTGGCTAAATAATAAGTATTTCCGTATCGGCGCTAGTGCGCTTTTAAATGATTTACTGCTGCAGAGAATGAAACTGACCGATGGCTACTACGAGAGCCCTAACTACGTAACGATCGACTAAGGCGGAAATATGACATTCGAATATGCACCGGCTCCTGAATCTAAAGCGATCGTAAAGCTCGATAAAGAGTATGGCCACTTCATTAACGGCAAGTTTGTTAAAGGCAAGAAGCACTTTGCCACAATCAATCCGGCGACAGAAGAGGTACTAGCGCACATTGCCAATGGCGATAAGAGCGATATTGATAAGGCAGTACAGGCAGCACAAGTTGCGTACACAAAGATTTGGTCAAAGTTATCTGGCGCAGAGCGCGGAAAATATCTCTATCGTATTGCGCGAATCCTTCAGGAACGTGCACGAGAATTCGCAGTTCTTGAAACAATGGATAACGGAAAGCCAATCCGCGAAACCAGAGATATCGATATTCCCCTAGTTTCAGCGCACTTTTTCTATCACGCAGGCTGGGCAGACAAATTAGATTATGTAGGCGTCGGTACATCACCAAAGGCTTACGGAGTTGTTGGCCAGATCATTCCTTGGAATTTTCCATTATTAATGTTGGCTTGGAAAGTTGCACCAGCGCTAGCTGCAGGAAATACCGTCGTATTAAAGCCGGCGGAAACTACACCGCTAACTGCCCTGCTCTTTGCTGAAGTTTGCCAACAGGCAGAACTGCCAGCAGGCGTAGTTAACATCGTTACTGGTGCAGGTGAAACTGGCGCTGCTCTAGTTAATCATCCAGGCGTTGCAAAGATTGCATTCACTGGATCTACAGAAGTTGGAAAGTTAATTGCAAAGGCAATTGCAGATACTAAAAAGGTCGCCACATTAGAACTTGGTGGCAAGGGTGCAAATATCGTCTTTGAAGATGCTGCCATTGACCAAGCTGTTGAAGGAATTGTTAACGGAATCTTCTTTAATCAAGGACATGTTTGCTGTGCCGGTTCAAGACTCTTGGTGCAAGAGAATATTGCCGATGAGGTAATTAAGAAATTGCAGCAACGTATGGAGAAGATTCGTTTAGGCGATCCCCTTGATAAGAACACCGATATTGGTGCAATCAATTCAAAGGCGCAGCTTGAGAAGATTAAGGAACTTGCAGCTTCAGGTAGCGCAGAAGGTGGCGAAATCTGGTCTCCTAAGTGCGAACTGCCTAATAATGGTTTCTGGTTTGCACCAACAATTTTTACCGGCGTAACTCAAGCTCATCGCATCGCACGCGAAGAGATCTTTGGCCCTGTTCTTTCTGTGCTCACCTTCCGCACGCCACAAGAGGCGATTGAGAAGGCTAATAACACTCCATTTGGTCTCTCGGCCGGTATTTGGTCTGAGAAGGGTTCTAAGGTGTTGTGGGCGGCCGAACAACTACGCGCAGGTGTTATCTGGGCTAATACCTTCAATAAATTTGATCCAGCTTCACCATTTGGTGGTTACAAGGAATCAGGCTGGGGTCGTGAAGGCGGACGCCATGGTTTGTCAGCATACTTAAAGGCGGTTAAGTAAATGTCACGTATTGATGTTAAGAAAACTTACAAGCTTTACATTAACGGAGCTTTTCCAAGATCAGAATCTGGACGAGTTTATGAAGTAAAGAACTCAAAGGGAGTCTTCATCGCAAACCCTGCCCTAGCTTCTCGTAAAGATTTACGTGATGCTGTCGTAGCTGCCCGTGGTGGCTTCAGTAAATGGAATGGCTCTACTGCTTATTTACGTGGACAGATTATTTATCGAGTTGCAGAAATGCTCGAAGGTCGCAAAGAACAATTTGAGGCAGAGTTAAAAGCAACTGGTGATAAAACTAAGATCACCGAAGCAATTGATTTAATTGTTTGGTACGCAGGTTGGACCGATAAGTTAGCCGCGTTAAATGGTGTCACTAATCCGGTCTCTGGCCCTTTCTATAACTTCACAACTCCAGAAGCTATGGGCGTGGTTGGTGTAATTTCAAAGCCAACATTCTTAGATTTCATTGATTCGCTTTTCGCTGCTATCGCAAGCGGCAACACTTCTGTAATTGTGGCACCGGATGCGTTAGCAATTCCTGCTATGAGTTTTGCGGAAGTTTTAGCTACCAGCGATGTACCCGCGGGTGTAGTAAATATTCTCACCGGAAAAGTTGATGAATTAGCACCTTGGATGGCATCTCACATGGATATAGATGGCATGGATATCACTGGTGCAAAAAAGAGCGGCGAACTAAAAGTTGCAGGCGCTGAGAATCTAAAGCGAATTCACGCTTTCACGAAGATTAAGAATCCAGCGCGTATTTTGGCCTTTATGGAAGCTAAAACCGTCTGGCATACGGTTGGAATTTAACTCCAAGTACTATCTACGGTTCTAAACCAGAGCTCTCTAAAACCTTCGGCATCAAGGTCTAAAACCACCTTTGTACGCGCTGCACCTGGAATTCTGCGAGGTTCGATCATTAATTCAAGGCGCGGTCTGCGATCGACAACGGTCATGCCACGCACTAAACCTTGAGCTGTTTCGACTCCAACATCAAAGACTTCAGTTTTCAAAAGTGCTGGACGTAGAACAGCAGCTACGGCGCCGTAATCACCTAAAGTTACGTTCTGCTTTAAATTCTTAATACATGATTTCAATAATTTGCCGGCAAACTGTGCTGATGCATCTGGGCTCTCAGTTAATCGAATTGCTTCTGCCTCAGTAACAATTGGATGATAGAAAACATCCAATCCATACATTGTGATTGGGATGCCACTCTTAAAAACAATATCCGCTGCTTCTGGATCATGCCAAATATTAAATTCGGCCATTGCAGTGGCATTGCCTACCGATGCAGAACCACCCATTAGACAGATCTCTTTTAACTTCTTAGCGCTCTCAGGATAAGTGGTAATGAAATTTGCGATATTGGTCAGCGGTGCAACTGGTACCAGAGTAATTTCAGAAGGACGAGAATCAACGAGATCTCTTAATAATTCCACTGCGTTACGTGGATCTAGTTGCCGACTGGATTCCGGTAAACCTAAATCTCCCATTCCATCTTTGCCATGAATATGTTCGGCATAAAGCGGTTCTTCCACCAGTGGTCTGGTAGCGCCCTTGGCAACGGGAATATCTACTGCACCGGC
>JALQWD010000172.1 GCA_023260175.1 Candidatus Nanopelagicaceae bacterium
ATGATGATCGCTATCCATTAAATGATGGCGAAAAACCATTTGATGCAATGGTTCGCTTCCGCACTTTGGGTTGCTACCCCCTAACTGCAGCCGTCGAATCAACAGCAACCACAATTCAAGAAGTTGTGGATGAAGTTTTAAATGTGAATCTGTCAGAGCGCGCTACCCGTTTAATTGATGGCGATAATGAAGATTCGATGGAGAAGAAGAAAACGGAAGGGTACTTCTGATGAGTAACTCTGTAATCCGTTTATTAACTTGCGGCTCTGTAGACGATGGTAAGAGCACGTTAATTGGCCGTTTATTAGTAGAAACAAATAGCGTTCCACATGACACTATTAATGCGGCAAAGAAGACTCGTCGTAGCGGTTCCACAATTCCAGCAGGCGAAATTGATTTCAGTTTGTTAACGGATGGTCTCGAAGCAGAGCGCGAACAAGGCATCACCATTGACGTTGCTTATCGCTCAATGAGCCTTTTAAATGGCGAACGGTTGATTATCTCTGATGCTCCGGGCCACGAGCAATACACCCGTAACATGGTCGTTGCGGCATCTCGTGCTGATATTGGCCTTGTTCTTATCGATGCAACTAAAGGCGTGCGTACGCAGACACTTCGCCACTTAAATATCTGTGAACTTATGGGCGTAAGCCGAATTATTATCGCGATTAACAAATTAGATGCGATGGATTATTCGAAATCAGTATTTGACGCTATCTCTGCTGATATCTCTAAGACCATCACACGCCTTGGCTTAAAAGATGTAGTTTTAATTCCACTTAGCGCGTTAGCTGGCGATAACGTTGTTTATAAGACCGAAACTATGCCTTGGTACGTAGGTCCAACTTTGCAAGAAGCTATCCAGGAATGGAAAGCGCCAGTATCTGCAAATTCTTCAGCTTTAATGCGTGCACAGTTAATTTCTCGTGCAGATGATTTCCGCGGTGTAGCAGGTACCGTTTATCAAGGCGCATTTAAAGTAGGCGCTGATGTAACAATCTTCCCTAGCGCTAAGAAAGCAAAAGTTTCAAAGATTGTTACCTTCCAAAGAGAAATTGATTCCGCTGAAGTAAATGATGCGGTAACGCTTGTTCTTGAGCCAGAGGTAGATGTAGCGCGCGGAGATGTGCTCGCTACTTCAGCGGAAGATTTAACGGCAGCTGATCGCTTCTCTGCACATATTGTTTGGTTGGATGAAGAGGCGCTAATTCATAGCCGCTCATACATGCTTTATTCCGGCCCTTCATCTTCACCTGCAATGATTACCAAGATCAAACACCGCTTAGATGTTAATTCTGGCGATCATTTATCAGCCGATACATTAAATATGAATGACATCGGCGATATTGAGATTGCAACAGATATCGCAATGGTTTTGAAGCCTTACGAATCATCACGCGAATTCGGAAACTTTATTCTCGTTGATCGCTTAACTCAACGCACCGTTGGCGCTGGAATGATTCGTCACGCGCTACGTCGTGCTACAAATATTCATCATCAGAATTATGAAGTTGGAAAAGCACAACGTAGCGCACAGAAAAACCAGAAGGGTCGCGTAATTTGGCTAACTGGGCTCTCCGGTTCGGGTAAATCAACAATTGCAAATGCACTTGAAACCACGCTCTTTGCAAATGGTGCACATGCATATGTACTTGATGGAGACAATCTTCGTTTAGGTTTAAATAAGGATCTTGGGTTCACTCCAGAAGACCGTGCAGAGAACGTACGACGCGTATCTGAAGTAGCTAAGTTAATGGTTGATGCTGGATTAGTTGTGATTACTGCGTTAGTTAGCCCTTTTGCAGCTGATCGCGATCGTGCTAAATCGATTTTTGAAGAGGGCGAATTCCTCGAAATCTTTGTTAATACACCAGTAGAAATCTGCCAACAGCGCGATCCAAAGGGCCTTTACAAGAAATCTGCTGCTGGAGAAATTCCTAACTTCACTGGTATTTCGCAAGATTACGAAGTTCCAAAGCATCCTGATTTAGTGCTCGATGGCACCGCGTCGCTTGAAGAAAATGTTGCAAAAATCGTTAAATTAATTCTGTGAATTGGTTAATTTTTGCCGTCGTAGGTTCTATTGCGCAGCTAATTGATGGCGCACTTGGGATGGGCTTTGGACTTACCAGTTCTACCCTTTTAGTAACCGTCGGCGCATCTGCAGCCGTTGCTTCTGCCGCAGTGCATTTCGCGGAAATTGGCACCACGTTAGCTTCAGGACTTTCACATTGGCATGCAGAAAATGTTGATAAGAAGATCATGCTTCGCCTGGCTATCCCAGGTTCTATCGGTGCCTTTCTAGGTGCAAATTTCTTATCGAACATTGATTTATCTAAATCAAAAATCTTTATCTCTACTATTCTCTTATTTCTGGGTTTTGTTTTACTTTATCGAAACATATTTAAATCAGATAATGTAAATTTAGTAGAAATTAATAATCCTAATTTCTTAACTTTTCTTGGCTTCTCTGGTGGCTTTATTGATGCATCAGGTGGCGGTGGCTGGGGACCGGTTGTTACGCCAACAATCATCTCTACAACTTCTACCGAACCACGTAAGGTAATTGGCACTGTAAGCGCATCGGAATTTTGCGTAGCTCTCGCTGCAAGTTTAGGTTTCCTAATTAACTTCAATAAGATCGATTTAAATTGGTCGACTGTCGGCGGTCTAGCTCTAGGTGGTATGTTGGCAGCTCCGATTGCCGCAAAGTTTGTGGCAAAACTTCACCCAAAGCATCTGGGCATCATTGTTGGCATCGCAATTATTACAATTAACGCGGTAAACGTAATTCGCGCTTAAAAGAGCGGAGACGAGAGGATTTGAACCTCCGATGGAATTTTAGTTCCATACCTCATTAGCAGTGAGGCGCACTCGACCGGGCTATGCGACGTCTCCAAGTACGTGGTGCAGTTTACCTTTAACCAGACTTGAACCCAATTCCACGCTAGATATCCTTATCTAATGAGCAAAGATGCCGAAAAAGAGAAGCGTATTCACGACACTGCCCCGTCAGATAAATTCGCAGAATTTATGCACAGCGGATGGGCAGCTCTTCCTTTAACTGATCTAGGCGTCTCACCAGTAGTTAAGAATTCTGCCGAGCGTAGAAAAGTACTCAGCGCAGCTTTTAAAGGAATGCGAATCGTCCTTCCTTCTGGCGAAGATAAAGTTCGCAGTAACGATTGTTACTTTTTATATCGCCCGCATTCAGCTTTTGCTTACTACACAGGCGTGCAAGGTGTGGAAGCCAATCCAGATGCAGTTTTAGTTTTAGAACCTAATGGCGATGGCCATGATTCAATACTCTTCATCATGCCGCGATCAACTCGCGACACTGATGCTTTCTATCGCGATGCTAAATATGGCGAACTATGGGTAGGTCGTCGCTACACAACCGATGATGCTAAGGCGCGTTACAACATTGAAACTAGAAGTGTTGCAGATTTAGAGAAATTCTTATCAGATAAGAAACCTGCGGTGGTTATTCGTGGTGAAGATTCAAAGATTGATCCACTTATTCCGGTAAATGAAAAAGATGGCGAATTAGTTATCTTCACATCTGAACAGCGTTTAGTAAAAGATGAGTACGAAATCGATCAATTACAGCAAGCTGTTGATGCTACTGGTCGCGGTTTCGATGACATGATTAAAGTTTTACAGAAGGCTACTACTCACGAACGTGGTGAACGTGTAGTTGAAGGCGCTTTCTATGCCCGTGCGCGCGCAGAAGGTAACGATCTTGGTTACAACACAATTGCAGCTGCCGGGTCACATGCTTGTGTGCTCCACTGGGTTCGTAATGATGGCCGCGTTAAAAATGGCGAATTGATGTTAATTGACGCTGGTATTGAGATGGATTCTTACTACACAGCGGATATCACTCGTACCTTGCCGGTAAATGGAAAATTTACTGCAGCACAACGTGAGCTTTATATGTTGGTTTATGAATCACAGAAAGCTGGTTTTGCTGCGGCAAAAGCTGGCGTAAAAATCTCTGATATTAATAACGCGTGCCAAGAAGTCCTGGCAAAGGGATTAGAGAAGCTTGGCGTACTTCCAGTTTCTGCGGAAGAATCTTTAATGCCAGAGAATGGTTTCCACCGCCGATGGACATTGCACGGTGTAAGCCACATGTTGGGTATGGATGTTCATGATTGCGCGCATGCAAAGAAAGATGTTTACATGGGAGAACTTGAGGCAGGAATGGTAATCACCATCGAGCCTGGTTTATATATTCAACCTGATGATGAAATGTTTGCGCCAGAATTTCGCGGCATCGGTATTCGCATCGAAGATGATGTAGTTATTACTAAAGATGGTTGCATTAACTTAAGCGAAAACTTACCGCGCCACCCAGATGAAATTGAAAGCTGGATGGCACGAGTTTTAAATTAATTAACCGCGCCAAGAACTGTTTAGCGGACGTCCCTCTGCATAACCAGATGCAGATTGCACGCCGACTGTTGCGCGATCTGCAAACTCATCAAGAGTCTTAGCGCCTGCATATGTGCAAGAGCTGCGTACGCCGGCGATGATTTCATCAATTAGATCTTCAACACCAGGGCGTGCAGGATCTAAGAACATCTTTGAAGATGAGATGCCCTCTTCAAATAGCGCTTTGCGTGCGCGATCAAATGCATCTTCAGCTGAAGTACGTGCATTAACTGCGCGCTTTGATGCCATTCCAAAAGATTCTTTATAAATACGGCCGCTTGGGTCGCTCTTTAAATCGCCAGGTGATTCGTAAGTTCCAGCAAACCACGAACCGATCATTACCTGCGAAGCGCCAGCTGCGAGCGCCAAGGCGACATCGCGAGGATGACGTACGCCGCCATCTGCCCAAACGCTCTTACCTAACTTCCTCGCTTCAGCTGCGCATTCAAGAACTGCAGAGAATTGTGGGCGACCGACGCCTGTCTGCATACGAGTTGTGCACATTGCGCCAGGACCAACGCCAACTTTGATGATATCTGCGCCAGCTGCAACTAAGTCGCGTACGCCTTCTGCTGTAACGACATTACCTGCAACAAGTGGCACGCCAAGATTCAATTTCTTTATCTGCTCAAGTGCTTCAATCATCTTCTTCTGATGGCCATGAGCAGTATCAACCACAAGTACATCGGCGCCAGCAGCAACTAACTTTGCTGCCTTATCTGCTACATCGCCATTAATTCCAACAGCTGCTGCGATACGCAATTTGTTATTCTTATCAACGGCTGGTGAGTAGAGAGTTGCACGAAGTGCGCCCACCTTGGTGATGATTCCAACGAGGTCACCGTTTGCTGAAACTACAGGAGCCACAGTGCGAAGGCGCTCGTGCAAAAATTCAAATGCCTGGCGAGGATCTAGGGAGTCTGGCATCGTTGTTAATTCTTGAGTCATCACCTGGCTCAGCTGAGTAAAGCGATCGACGCCTGCTAAATCATCTTCTGTAACAATTCCCACTGGCTTTGTGCCGTCAACGATGATGATTGCACCATGTGCGCGCTTATGAATAAGGGATGCTGCATCTGCAACAGTCTCTTTAAGGGTAAGTGTTATCGGTGTTTCAAAGAATGTGTGGCGTGATTTAACTGAGGCAATGACATCAGCTACTACTGGAATGGGAATATCTTGAGGAATAACAACCATTCCCCCGCGACGAGCCATGGTTTCAGCCATGCGACGACCGGCGATAGCGGTCATATTCGCTACAACGAGTGGGATTGTTGTTCCGCTGCCATCGTTGGAAGTGAGATCAACTTCCATGCGGCTAGTGAGTTCCGAATTGCTTGGAACCATAAAGACGTCGTCGTAAGTAAGGTCAAAGACCGGCTGATTAATGAAACGCACGTGCTACACCCTACCTAATTTCAATAGTTCCTCGCGGTCGACAGCCT
>JALQWD010000052.1 GCA_023260175.1 Candidatus Nanopelagicaceae bacterium
GTCACTACGCGTGGTGAGACTAAGCGATCTTCTTTACGCCACTTTCGCCCTGCTCTAACTAAGTCTGGACGAGTAAATAAACGAACCAGCGCCAAAAGCTCGTCTGATGCATATCCGGGAAGTTTGGCAAATAGATAACCTATTGAGCGCGCAAGCGCAGCACCGGTCAGTTGCAAAGCTATTAAAGGCAACATCCACCAAGTTGAATTAGTTAGCAGAACGTAAGCTGCATTTCGGCGATCTAATAAATGTGGACGGTGGAGGAAAGCTTCATCGACATCCACGCTTCGACGTTCAGATGCGGCAGCTTCGGCGTGATAAATCTCGGCATCGGTATTAACCAATACAGATTGGCCTGCTGCATGCACTCGCCAACCAAAATCGACATCATCACGGAAGAGATCCAGTTTTTCATCAAAGCCACCGAGCTCTTCAAATACTGAGCGACGAATTAACGCCCCAGCGGTACTTACAGATAAAACTTCAAAGATGCCATCATGTTGACCTTGGTCATATTCGTGATCCTCTAAACCAGTCCAGCGAGCGCCATTTCGAGCGATACTTATTCCGACTTCTAGTAAATGGCTGCGATCATGCCAACCTAAAATTTTTGGACCAACCATTGCGATATTTGGTCGATCTACTACTGCTGCTAATAGATGTTCGAGCGCTTTACTATCTGGCGCACTATCGTCGTGAAGTAACCAGATCCATTCATCTTCGGATTCAACCGGGGGCAAAGTCGCGACCGCTTCTGAGACTGCGCTACCAAAACCTTCGCCGCGATTAATATTGATGTGCTTGATGCGAGCGCCGTTCAAGAGCTTCTCGGAAGTATCGGTTGAACCGGTATTGACCGCAATAGTGCGATCTGGGGTGCGAGATTGCGATGCAATAGCCGCCACTACTTGCGGTAGCCAAGTCGCACCGTCGTGCACCACCAGAATCGCGCTTACCTGAGTTTTTTGGTTAGACATCAGGTATCAAGTCTTAAGGAATTTGGCCGTTTAGGGAAATTAGGGAAATTAAGGAAATTAGAGATGCGGGAATTTAAGCAGAACGGCGCTTTAGGCGACGGCGCTCGCGCTCTGAGAGCCCTCCCCAGATGCCAAAGCGCTCATCGTGTGCCAAGGCATATTCCAGGCACTCTGAGCGGACATCGCATGAGGTGCAGACGCGCTTTGCTTCGCGGGTTGAACCGCCTTTTTCGGGGAAGAAGGCCTCTGGATCGGTCTGTGCGCATAGTGCGCGCTCTTGCCATGAAAGCTCGACGACCTCGCCAGTTTCCAGCTGAATGCTTGGACCTTCTTGACGCATATATCGACTCCTGTGTCGTTTGGGCTTGAGGGCGTTAACCCAGCAAGTCGCTTTTATTACTGGCTGAATTACACGCGTGTAACTCCAATAAGTCAAGTGGCGATAGCCACATCTGGGGTGAAAATTGGGGGTTTTAAGCCTAAAAGTTACGGATGAATGGTCATTTGAAGGAATTTAAGAGAAAAGCGGCGAGATCTCACCATCAGGATCAACAAAAGAATTGGCAATCACCGAATTTGGGGGCAACTCTGCGCCGATTTCAACAAAAGAGTTGGTGATGGTGCAATTTTCTGCCACTACTCCATCGGAAATAATCGAGGCATCGATGGTGCAATCCTTTAGCGAACAATGTGCGCCAATTGCTGAACCATTTGTAAATGTGCCAGAGATATTTTCACTTAACGAAACATAGTTTGAATCGCGATGTGTAAATTTATATTTATTAAGCGCATCGGCATCAGCTACTCCAGTTACCAAATCGCGAGAACCTTTCATCAAAGCATTTGGCGTACCAATATCTAGCCAATAGGCCTTCTCAATAAATCCCATAACTTTGCGATTAGCTTCGATTAACTGTGGGAATGTTTGGCGTTCAACGCTTACAACTTCATTCTCAGGAATTGAAGCAATTACTGATTTATCAAATACATAGCAACCTGCGTTGATGGTATTTGTAATCGGGTTATCCATTTTTTCTAAGAAAGCGGTAACGCGGCCATCTTCATCAGTAGGCACACAGCCATATGCGCGTGCATCATCTACTGGAGTTAAATGCAGAGTTACATCTGCACCTGAATTAATATGAAGATCTATCTGACCTTTTAAATTATGGGAACTTAGAACATCGCCATTAAATATGACTACCTGATCATCTCCTGCAAGTTCTTTTGAGGCATTTCTAATTGCGCCACCAGTGCCAAGTGGCTCATTTTCGACGGCATATTTAATCTCCATACCCCACTTAGAACCATCTCCAAAGTAAGGAATGAAAACTTCAGATAAATATGATGTTGCTAAAACAATTCGCTTAATACCAGCGCGACGCGCCATTGCCAATTGATGTTCCGTAACCGGTAGTGATGCAATCGGCAACATTGGTTTTGGTCGATGATTAGTTAGCGGGCGTAAGCGAGTTCCGAATCCGCCTACTAAAAGAATTCCCTCAGTCAAGACGTGCCACCAGTTGATCTATCTGTGCATCGGTAGCGGTCATAGCAATGCGTACATGTTGTGCGCCTTTAGCGCCATAAAAATGTCCAGGCGTTACCAGGATTCCGCGCTCTGCAAACCATGAAACAGAGTCCCAGTCGCTTTCGCCGCGCGTTGCCCATAGATAAAGTCCGGCTTCAGAGTGATCGACTTTGAACCCGTGCTTCTCGATAGCGCTGCGAACTTTTGCTTTGCGCGCGTTATAGCGATCGCGTTGCTCTGCAACATGTTTGTTGTCGCCAAGCGCTGCAACCATTGCCTTTTGCACAGGCAGCGGCACCATCATTCCGGCATGTTTGCGAACTTCCAGAATTTGTGCGATTAAATCTTTATCGCCAATCATCATCGCGGCGCGATATCCCGCGACAGAGGAACGCTTTGATAGCGAGTGGATTGCCAAAATATTCTTATTGTTGCCGCCTGTTAGCGAGAGGATTGATTTTGGCGATATTCCATTTCCAAACTCTAAATAGCATTCATCTGCAACTACTACGCCACCTTTACGAGCCCACTCAATAGCGCTTAAAAGCTCAGACTCGCTATGCACTCGACCCGTTGGATTTGATGGTGTATTCACCCAAGCTAAATCTGCATCTGGCCAAGTTTTTGCATCAAAATCAACTGTGCTCGCTTTTGTCTTTGCGATCATAGATCCGACTAAATAAGTTGGGTATGCAACCTCAGGGTAAAGAACATGTTTGCTCTCTAATATTGTTGGTAGCCAAGCCACAAGCTCTTTCGATCCAATTAAAGGTAGAACGCCAAATTCACCAGATGCCCCAAGTTCCTCTTTAGCCCATTTGGTAATTGCTTCACGAAGTTCGGGAGTTCCCATTGTTACTGGATAACTTGGAGAGTTTGATCCTGCTTTAAATGCATCTTGAATAAATTGAGGAGTTGGATCTACCGGAGTTCCTTGTGAAAGGTCAATAAAACCAGAAGGATGCGCCTTCGCCTTCTCACCGTAAGGCGCTAACGCATCCCAAGGAAAATCTGGAAGCTTCAATTTAATTTACTTAGCAGGGAGATTCTTTACGAACTCTGGATCGAATTCCTTCTTGCCCACCTTTGCAGCTCCACCAGGAGAACCAAGTTCGATAAAGAACTGTGGCGCCTTTTCGCGGAACTCATTTAAGTTCTCAGGGACATCATCTTCGTAATAGATCGCTTCAACCGGGCATACTGGTTCACAAGCGCCGCAATCAACGCATTCATCTGGATGGATATAGAGCATGCGTTCGCCTTCATAAATGCAATCAACTGGGCACTCTTCGATGCAAGACTTATCTTTTAAGTCAATGCATGGTTCGGCAATTACGTAGGTCACGCAAATACTCCTCTACTAAGTATGTAAGACAAAACTACTTCATCTCTACTATTTATATATAAAGAGTATCCGAAAGGAACAAGTTTTCTACTATGGCCGCAATCGGCAGGTTAAGGATTTCGCCTTCCGATCTTGGGCGACGGGTAAGTGTGCGCCATTTTGATGGCTCGAATTTAACTGACACGTTAGGCATTCTTACTTCCTGGACAAATGATTGGCCACAAGGATTTATTCAAATTGAGAAAAAAGATAAAAGTATTCAAGAAATAGTCACTGGAAATATTTTTGCTGCCAAAGTTATTGAACCAGAAATTGGTGCCTTAGATCTGGAAAGAGATTCAGAAACCACTTGGGTAGCAACTGAAAAAGAATTTCTTAATGATTGGGCTTTAAGATTTTCAGGAAATAAATCAGCTAGAGCAAATTCCTGTCTTCTTGATGGAAGACCTGAAGACGATATTGATGAAACTTTCAAAAAAATTATTGACTGGTACAGAAAAAGAAACGCAGTAGCAATTATTCAAAGTCCAAAACCAGGTGCATTTGATC
>JALQWD010000059.1 GCA_023260175.1 Candidatus Nanopelagicaceae bacterium
ACGTCAAAGGTTGTCGGAACTCGCCGCTTAAAAGAGCCAATGCCGAAACCGGCAAAAGGGCGCATCTTTGTCGTAGCAAACCAAAAGGGCGGGGTCGGTAAGACCACTACCGCAGTCAATGTCGCCGCGGCCCTTTCAATGGGTGGCCTTCGAGTTCTAGTCGTAGATCTAGATCCTCAAGGAAATGCATCCACAGCCCTCGGGGTAGAGCATCGCGTAAGTATGGGAGTCTATGAAGTTTTGATGGGCACCACTGAAGTAAAAGATGTAATTCAAAAGTGCGCAGGATTTCCAGCTTTAGATTGCATTCCATCTAATACTTCACTTGCACAAGCAGAAATTAATTTAGTTTCAATGGTTGCACGCGAATCGCGATTAAAAGATGCGTTAAATCAAATTGCAGATAATTACGATTACATTTTTATTGATTGCCCACCAAGTTTAGGTTTATTAACTGTTAATGCATTCTCTGCAGCTGGAGAAGTTTTAATTCCAATTCAATGTGAATATTACGCACTTGAAGGTCTGTCGCAATTATTAGAAACTTACAAAATAGTTAAGCAACGTTTGAATCCAGATTTAACTTTATCAACCATTGTTTTAACAATGTTTGATTCACGTACCCGATTAGCAAATGATGTTGTGGCAAATGTACGTTCGCATTTTCCGCGAGAATTAATTGATATTCCAATTCCACGTGCAGTTCGTTTATCTGAAGCGCCATCGTATTCGCAAACAGTTATGACTTACGATCCATCATCAACCGGCGCAGTTGCATACATGCAAGTTGCTCGCGAAATTGCAGAGCGTGGAAAAGCATTTGATTCAAATGTTGTTAGCATCAATTACAAGTCGGGAGATATTGCATGATGGCAAAACGTGGCGGACTTGGTACAAATTTAGATGCGCTAATTCCATTAACTGTAAATACAAATGATGTAACTGAAGTTGTTGGCGCGCAAGATGAAATTGATATTTCTTTAATTGATCCAAATCCTCGTCAACCACGAACTGTCTTTGATGAAGAGGCACTTCAAGAACTAGTCGCTTCAATTAAAGAGATCGGAATTTTGCAGCCACCAGTAGTTCGTAAGAACGGTGCGCGTTATGAGCTAATTATGGGAGAGCGTCGTTTCCGCGCCTCAAAATTAGCTGGTTTAAAGCGAATTCCGGTAATTATTCGCCAAACTCCAAATAATGAACTACTTCGTGAAGCTTTAATTGAAAATATTCATCGTTCGCAGCTAAATGCGCTCGAAGAAGGCGCGGCGTATTCACAATTACTGAATGATTTCAATTGCACTCAAGATGAACTAGCTAAAAAACTTGGCCGTTCACGTACTGTTATTACAAACATGATGCGCCTGTTGAATTTGCCAACATCGGTTCAGCAGAAAGTTGCAGCCGGAACAATCAGCGCCGGTCATGCACGCGCACTACTTGGACTTAGCGACGCTGCAGCAATTGAAAAGTTAGCTAATCGAATTGTCGCCGAAGGTTTATCTGTTCGTACCGTCGAAGAGATCATCGCAATTGCAAAACCAAGTGGAAAAACTAAGAAATCAGGCAGTACAAAGAAGAGCACTCCAGAGTTAAAAGAACTTGGTGAAACTCTCGGCGATGCACTTGATACCCGCGTACGCATTGAGAGCACAGGCGGCAAAGGTGAAATTATTGTTGAGTATTCAGGTGCAGAAGATTTACAACGTTTAGTTAAGTTGATAACCAGCGCGAGACGCTAGTTCCTGCTTTACAACTGCACCAAGCGCCTTAACACCTTCACGGATACGTTCTGGTGTTGGGTGGCAATACGAAAGTCGCATCTGCCAAGATCCAAAACCATCTGCATAGAACGCGCTACCTGGAACATAAGCAACCTTTGCAACAATCGCTTTTGGAACCATAGCTTTAGTATCAATTTCAGGTGGAAGTGTTACCCAAACATAAAAGCCGCCACCAGGACGAGTCCATGTGGCTTCCTTTGGAAAATGCGCTTCAAGTGATTCGAGCATTGCATCGCGACGAACGCGGTATAAATCAACGAAAGATGCGATCTGATCGCGCCAAGGTTGATCTTTTAAGTAGCTAGAAATCGTTAATTGGGTGAAATTTGAAGGGCAGAGAATTGAGCTTTCTGAGGCAATCACAATCTTGTCCTTAATAGATTGCGGAACTAACGCCCAACCCACGCGTAAACCAGAGGCGATGGTTTTTGAGAAAGAACCTAAATAAATAACATTTTCACTATCTTCTGCGCGCATTGCATTTGGACTTGGGCGGTCAAAACCGAGCAATCCATAAGGGTTGTCTTCAACAACAAAGAT
>JALQWD010000137.1 GCA_023260175.1 Candidatus Nanopelagicaceae bacterium
AAAGCGCCGTAAGAAGGCAGCTGCTAAGCCAGCAGCAAAGAAGGCAGCTCCAAAGCGCCGCAAGAAGGCAGCAGCTAAGAAGGCAGCTCCAAAGCGTCGCAAGAAGGCAGCAAAGCCAGCAGCTAAGAAGGCAGCGCCAAAGCGCCGCAAGAAGGCAGCTAAGAAGGCAGTTGCAAAGAAGGCAGCTCCAAAGCGCCGTAAGAAGGCAGCTAAGGCAGCAGCTCCAGCAGCAGCTCCAAAGAAGCGCCGTAAGAAGGCAGCTAAGAAGGCTAAGTAATCAACTGATTACGTTTAGAAAAACCCGCCACTTTATGTGGCGGGTTTTTCATTTGTAAGAATTAATTTATTTTTCAGTAAAGTCTTTACGTAAATTACTTTCAACTTTTTCGAAGATAGCAGCGATATTTGCTTGATCTGCTTTACTTATTTGGTCCATAAATCTATTGCGAATACTTGCCACATGATCTGGCGCCGCTTTAACAATTGTGTTCCAGCCTTTAGTTGTCATTACCGCCCAAGTGCCTCTTTTATCTGATGCGCATTTCTGGCGTTCGACCCAACCCTTGCCTTCCATATATTTAATGCGATGCGAAAGGCGACTGCGAGAGAGGATGGTTTTATCTGCCAACTCTGACATTCGAAGTGAGCGATCTTTAGCATCAGAGAGATGGACCAATATTTCGTAATCCGAAAGCGATAGTCCGTGCGTTGCCAAATCCTCATCGAGCGCTTCATACATTCTGCGGCTAGCCACAATATATTTACGCCATGCAGATTCCTCTGCCGGAGTTAGCCACTTGGCGCTCTTAGGATTGGGAGTCATAGCGCTAGTCTAGCCAATTGTTGAATATTCAACTATCGAGAAGGTGTATAGAACGATGAACTCTGGAATTGATAAAGGGCTCTTTGACCCTAAGGTCCGTCCGCAAGATGACCTTTATGTTTATGCAAATGGCGCCTGGCTATCAACCCATGAAATTCCAGCCGATCGCAGCAACTCTGGCATCACCTACGAGCTATTTCTGCAGGCAGAGGCTCAGGTAAAAGAGATTATCGAAGGCGATAGCGGCAAAATCGGCCGTCTTTACAACTCCTTTATGAATACCGCCAAGATCGAGGCCGATGGCATCACTCCGCTGAAAGAAGATTTAGCTAAAGTAGAAAAAATCGTAGATGCTCAAAGCTTCGTAATCACCACTGCAGAGCTAGAGGTCAAAGGTGGCCCAGGTTCGTTCTTGGCATACATCTACCCTGATGTTGGAGATACCACCCACTACGCGATCTACATTTATCAAGCAGGCCTCTCTCTTCCGGATGAGGCTTACTACCGCGAAGAGCAATATGCAGAGATTCGCAGCGCTTTCCTCGAACACGTCAAGAAGATGTCGGAACTTTCAGGTCTAGATATTGATGCAGACTTATTACTAAAGCATGAGACCCAGATTGCTTCAATGCACTGGGATCAAGTTAAAGATCGCGATGCAATTGCGACATATAACAAGCACTCATATCAAGAGCTTAAGAAGTTAATGCCCGACTTTGATTGGGATGCCTACCTTGCCACAAATAAAATTGATGAGGCGAAGTTTGCCCACGTTGTAGTTCGCGAACCATCATTCTTTGAAGGTTTAAATAAGATGCTCCAGAATTTTGATCTTCCGGCGTGGCGTAATTGGCTACGTTGGCATATCTTGTCTGGGTCAGCGGCATATCTAAATGAAGCAATCGTCAATCAAAATTTCTCTTTTTATGGCACCACCCTCTCCGGAACTCCGCAGATTCGCGAGCGCTATAAGCGCGCCATTTCAATGGTCGAAGGAGCGCTCGGAGAAGAGATCGGCAAAGAATACGTAAAGCGCCACTTCCCTGAATCTTCTAAGAAGCAGATGCAGGTGTTGGTTCAGAATCTACTTAAGGCATATGAGGTATCTATTAAGAACCTTGATTGGATGACCGAAGAGACCAAGGCAAAAGCGCTTGATAAGTTAGCTAAATTCACGCCAAAGATTGGCTACCCAGATAAGTGGCGCGATTACAGCGCTCTAGAAATTGGCGATGATCTACATACCAATTTGGGAAATATCGCTCGCTTCGAACGTGACTATGAATTGGCGAAATTGGGAGCACCGATTAATCGCGATGAATGGGGCATGACTCCGCAGACTGTGAATGCTTACTACTCCCCTGGCTTTAATGAAATTGTATTTCCTGCTGCAATTCTCCAGCCACCTTTCTTTAATCCTGATGCCGACGATGCCTCCAATTACGGTGGTATCGGTGCGGTTATTAGCCATGAAATTGGACATGGCTTTGATGATCAAGGCTCTCAATACGACGGTGATGGCAATCTAAATAATTGGTGGTCAGATGCCGATCGCGCTGAATTTGAAAAGCGCACTTCAGATTTAGTTGCTCAATACAACGAACTCTCGCCGACCGCCGCCCCTGATGTAAAAGTAAATGGCGCCTTCACATTGGGCGAGAACATCGGAGATTTGGGTGGCATGAATATCGCAATCAAGGCTTACCAAATCGCTTTAAATGGCGCAGAGGCCCCTGTAATTGATGGTTTAAGCGCATATCAGCGCTTCTTCCTATCTTGGGCGCAATGTTGGCGCCGCTTAATTCGCCCAGAAGAGGCGCGTCTACGTATTGCAACCGACCCTCATTCACCTGATGAGCTCCGTTGCAATCAGATTGTCCGCAATATCGATGAGTTTTATGAGGCCTTCGACGTCAACGAAAATGACGCTTTGTACCTCAAAAACCGCGTTAAAATTTGGTAGTTCCTAGGAAAGTTAATTTAAGGAGAATGATGAATAAGAAGCTACTTACCCTGTTGGGTGTTGCTGCCCTGGTTCTGACTGCATGTGGCGGCGGAAGCACCGAAGGCACTGCAGTAACCAATGGTGAGAATCAAGATCTAGTCGATAACAGCGCAGATGTATCTGGCGCAGTTGGTGGAGATATCGATCTTGGAAATGGCGTGACAATTAAGCTTTCACAGCCAAGCAACTTCACACCTGGTGCATTTGCATCTAACTATGCAAAGGGTCAGACAGCTAACTTATTCGAAGCGACCGTAACGAACGGAAGCAAGAGCGCAATTGATTGGGCGACAATTTCATTTATCGCAACCACAACTGGCGATAGCGCATGTAACGATGTTCTAGATGGCGACAATGCAGTAAATGGTCAGCCACAAGGTTCACTAGCGGCAGGCGCTTCTGAGACCTTCAAGTTCGGTGTAGCTTGCGAAACCAAACCAGGCGCTGATTTAAATATTGCAATTACCGTTGGCGACAAGACCGCTGATGTTAAGGGCAAGCTTGCTTAAAGATTAAAATAAAAAACCCCGCCATTTACTGGCGGGGTTTTTTATTTACTAATTAATTTTCTGGGAAGTGGCAAGCGACTTTATGCTTTGGAGCAATTTCAAGTAGCTGCGGAACTTCGGTGCGGCACTTATCGGTTGCCTTCCAGCACCGAGTGTTAAATACGCATCCGGATGGTGGGTTCCTCGGCTCGTTCCTGCTGCGCGACGACCCGGGCCAGGAAAGCCGTCTGCTCGCCGT
>JALQWD010000140.1 GCA_023260175.1 Candidatus Nanopelagicaceae bacterium
AGCATCAGATCGTTTGGTTAATGAAACTTCCCGCCAAGCAAAAGAAGCTTTGGAAGCTGCGCAAGATAAGGCGCAATCAATTCTCTCTGGCGCAGAAGCTCGTGGCCGTAAATATATAAAAGCAGCAGAAGATGAGGCTGCGGAGAAGATCGAACAAGCAGAAATTTCAGCCGAAGAGTTAGTCGATCAACGTAAGCGCGAAGCTTCTGCCTTAGTTGGCGCTGCACGCCGCGAAGGTGAACAGATTGTTAGTGGCGCTACTCGCGATGTTTTGGAATATCGCCAATGGCTAAATGGGGTCATGGAAGAAGCTGGCCGACTTTACAAGATTCAAACTCAATCACTTGATGCGGCCGAAGAGGCAATTCATGCCAGCCGCAATCGTTTAGAGAGCGCATACAGCCGACTAGCTGAGCTTCGCTCAAATGTTTTAGAAAATATTAAAGAAGATGGCTCATTAATTTCGAGTCAGCCACTAAGAGTTAAGAGCGAACGCACTCGCGCAGCAATTTCAGCGCCAAAGAAGAGCGCTAAGCCAAAGAAAAAAGCTGCTCCAAAAAAGAAAAAGTAATTAATGGCAGCCCCGAAAGGGATTAGGTACATCCCCGCTATCGATGGTTTACGCGCCATCGCAGTAATTGCGGTAATCCTTTATCACCTTGGTTTCAACTGGATCCCTGGCGGCTTTCTTGGCGTTGACCTCTTCTTTGTAATTTCAGGTTATGTAATCACTCGCCTACTTCTAGATTCCATTCAGCGATCAGGTGGACTGGATTTACGTGGTTTTTATGCTGGTCGTGTGCGTAGGTTGTTGCCGCCGTTGCTATTCATGCTGGTAATTACCTCAATCTTTGTCGGTGTATGGGCCCCAGATTCAATGCGCCGATTTCTAACTGATGCACCATTTGCGATTACTGGTCTTATGAACTGGTGGTTGGTATTTAAGCATCAGGATTATTTCGAGAGCTTTGGTAGACCGCCGCTATTGCAACACACCTGGTCTCTGGGCGTGGAAGCGCAGTACTACCTAATTTGGCCGCTAATTCTCTACTTTGTTTTAAAAGTATTTGGCAAGAAAGTTATTCCGACTGCTGCACTAGCAATTGCTACATTCTCTGGCATTGCACTATTTCTAGCCTCGATCAGGGCAGATATCTCTTCAGCACAGGATGTGAGCCACGTTTACTTTGGCACAGATACCCACTCAATTGGCTTGTTTTTAGGTTCGGCACTTGCCGTTAGTTGGATTCCACAGAATCTAAGAATGAATATAGAGAAAAAAGCGCAAGACTTTATTGATTGTATTGGCGTCTTTGGCTTAATTGGATTGCTTGCTTCATTTCTATTTATCCAAGAGGCAGATCCAACTGCATATCGAATTGCATTTCCAATAGTTGGTCTGTTTGGTAGTGCAATAATCATGTCTGTTGTGCACCCTGCATCAAGATTTGCGCCAATTTTGCAGAGCCCAGTACTGGTTTGGATTGGCGAACGTTCTTATGCAATTTATCTATGGCACTGGATTGTTTTCCAAGTAACCAGACCTGCCCAAGATTTGGCAGGTTCTACCTGGGCGCTTTACACCTTCCGAATCCTTGTCGTATTTGCACTTGCTGATATTTCACAACGTTGGATTGAGATTCCTTTTAGACATGGTTTGGTTTCTAATTGGTTCCGCGGTATGAAATATCGAACCAAAGAGGTGCAGCGCAGACAGAAAGCTACGGCAGGTTTGGTTTCATTAGCTTTACTTGCAACCATTGCAGCCGTCAGCAATAACGCAATTGCGATTGCAGATAAGAACAATGAAGTTGTGAAGCAGATGTTTAAAGATGACAAAGTTGCAACTATTAGCAAAATAGATGGCCTCTGGGTTGTAGGTGACTCAGTTATTCTGGGAATTCGAAACGAACTTGAAACCAAGTCACATATAGGCTTGATTAATGCCAGAGTTGGTCGCCAGGCAGATGAATTGCTGGATGTGATTAAGCATGACAAAGCAAAAATGGTTGGCATGAAAACAGTGATTAATCTAGGCAATAACAATCGTCTAACTTCGCAGGAAGTCAGCGATATTTTCCTTGAATTAAAGGATCAGCCTTTAGTCATTGTGGTAAATACCGCTGTGCCAAGAGGCTGGCGCGATGAGAATAATTTGTTAATTCAAGAAGAGGCTAATAAATATTCAAATTTCAGAGTTATTGATTGGGCTCAAAAATCAGAAAACCACCCGGAGTTTTTTGCTCCGGATGGCGTTCATCTGATTCCTGCAGGTATCGCAGCTTATGTTGCTGCGATAACTAATTACTTGTACTGACCTGGAAGTCCGAAGACCTTTCCTTCTGCCTTCTGGCCATCGTTATATACAGCTGAGATCTTAAATGAAGACCAGCCAGCAGTATCTGTCTTTGTAATATCAAACTTAGTTACATCTGTTCCAACAGTTGCAGCTTCAGAAAAAGCGCCACCATTAGAAGAAATTTCTACGCTGTAGCCCTTTAGGCCATCAGCTGCAGTTGTCGCATTCCAGAAGATTGTTGCGCCATCCGCTGTGTAATGAGCAACGATTCCGAGTGGTGCAGCAGTTGTAGAAACCGAGCCTGAAGTTGATTCAGTTGGAGTTGCTTCTGCAGATGGAGATGTGGTCTCTGTTGGAGTTGCTGTTTCAGTTGTTGAATCTGAACCCTTAGAGAAAACGATTGCACCAAGTGCAAGAATTCCGATTACTACAGCAAGAACAACGCGATTCGATCCGCCTTGCTTCTTTGCAGGTGTTGATGGCTTTGCAGCTGGCGCAGCAACCGCTGGCTTGCTATCAATGCTCTTTGTTGCAGGACGTGCAGAAGATACTGGTACTGGTGGTACAACAATCTTTGCTGCTGCGCGCTTTGCAGGCGCTTTCTTTGCAACTTTCTTCTTAGCCGCAGCCTTCTTTGCAGGAGCCTTCTTAGCGACTTTCTTAACTGCAGTTTTCTTTGCAACCTTCTTTGCAGGTGCCTTCTTAACTGCCTTCTTAGCTGCTTTCTTTGCCGGCGCCTTCTTGGCCGCCTTCTTTGCAACTTTCTTTGTAGCCACTGACTTCTCCTAATGAATAACTGGGCTTGAATTAACAGACAGAATTTTAGCCGATTATGTATGGCGCAATCGCGCGCATCGCTTTACCGCGATGGCTAATAGCATCTTTTTCTGCGGCAGAGAGCTCAGCAGATGAGCAATTTAAGCCATCGGGCCGGAAAAGTGGGTCATAACCAAAACCGCCCTTACCAATCACCTCATGAAGGATCGTGCCGTAAAAACGCCCTTCTTCGACCTTCTCAAAACCATCTGGGCGAACAAAGGCTGCAACGCAGATGAAGTGAGCAGTTCGCTTCTCTTCGGGAACATCTTTTAATTCAGCTAGAAGCTTTTCATTATTTGCAGCATCGCCATTACCCGAATAGCGAGCTGAGTAAAGTCCTGGTGCGCCGTTTAAAGCATCAACACAAATACCACTGTCATCAGCAAGTGCTGGAAGCCCAGTTAATTTACAGATGGTGCGCGCCTTCAATAATGAATTCTCTTCAAAAGTTGTACCAGTCTCTTCGATATCACCAATTTCTGGGAATGCATCTAAACCGACTACTTCTAGATCGGTTGCGCCTAACTCTTCAAGGAGTCGGCGAAACTCAATAACTTTTCCAGAGTTCTTTGTTGCTAAAACTAATTTCATGAAAGAGACTTAATTTGAAGATCGGCTAAGTTTGAACAGCCTGCAACTGCAAGATCTAGCAAAGAATCAAGTAGTGCGCGATCAAAAGGTTCGCCTTCAGCAGTTCCCTGCACTTCAATAAATTTTCCTGAACCAGAAATCACTACGTTCATATCAGTCTCAGCACGAACATCTTCTTCGTAGCAAAGATCTAGCATCGGTACGCCGTCAATAATTCCTACAGAAACTGCAGAAACTGATTCTTTTAATACCTTTGCATCTGCTTTTACGTGTCCGTTTTCCTTTGCCCATGCGATTGCATCAGCTAAAGCTACATATGCACCGGTAATTGCAGCGGTCCGTGTTCCGCCATCTGCTTGAAGAACATCGCAATCTAAAACAATTGTGTTCTCGCCAAGCGCGTGATTATCAATAACAGCGCGTAATGAACGACCGATTAATCTTGAGATTTCTTGGGTGCGGCCACCTAGTTTTCCCTTTACGCTCTCGCGATCTGAACGTGTATGTGTTGCACGTGGCAACATTGAATATTCAGAGGTCACCCAGCCTTTACCTGAATCCTTAAGCCAACGTGGCACGCCTGGCGTAAAAGAAGCAACGCAAAGAACGCGAGTGTTTCCGAATTCAACAATTACGGAGCCTTCTGCATTATTCAACCAATTTCTAGTGAACTTGATTTCGCGTAATTGATTGTTATTGCGACCGTCATTTCTTGGCATTGCTTCTCCCTATAAATCCTGATGGTGGACTTTAGATACTTCTGGACCCAAAAATCTTCGGGCCAAAATTTCGAATTGGCTTGAATCACCAGTTGCTAAGAATTCATGTGTAGGTGGAGTTGTAGATACTTCACGAAGCAAGTTTTTCTCAACTAAAACGCGGTACAAATCTTTTGCGGTCTCTTCAGCGGATGAAACTAGCGTTACGCCTTCGCCCATCACATAAGAGATTACACCTGTTAAAAGTGGGTAATGCGTGCAGCCCAAAACCAAAGTATCAACGTCAGCATCGATCATTGGCTTTAAATATTCACGTGCAATTTCCGTGATCTCCGCACCGCTAGTTTCGCCTCGTTCAACATACTCAACAAAACGTGGACACGCTTTCGAAGTTATTTGAAGTTGTGGTGCCGCTGCAAATGCATCTAAATACGAACCAGAATCAATCGTGGCATTAGTTCCGATTACGCCAACTTTTCCAGAACGAGTCGCTGCAACCGCACGTCGTGCTGCGGGCTGAATAACTTCGATAATTGGAATTTGAAAACGCTCGCGCGCATCTCTCAGCATTGCAGAGCTAGCGGTATTACAGGCTATTACGACCGCTTTGCAGCCGCGGTTAACTAGAAATTCGATAATCTCTAATGAAAATTCGCGTACTTCGGCAATCTTTCGTGGTCCGTATGGACCACGGGCTGTATCACCAATATAAATTGTTGATTCGTTAGGTAACTGATCAATGATGGCTCGGGCGACTGTTAGTCCCCCGACGCCTGAATCAAAGATTCCGATTGGTGCGTTACTCACGCGCGGAAGTCTATTAGACCTTTAGATACTTACGAAGTGTGAGCGTAGATGCAATGATTGAAACAACTAAACCGGTTAGCAGCAACCAACCAGATGCAATCCAAACCTGACCCCAGCCAAAGAATTTGGTGAAGGTGAGCAATGGCGCAATTTTGCTATCGACGACTGATTTAATGCCGGCCAAAAGTCCGGTAGCTAAAATCCAACCGACAAATGCCGAGAAAACGCCTTCGAGTAAGAATGGCAATTGAATTGACCAGCTGGTTGCGCCAACTAATTTCATTACGTTTGTTTCGCGACGTCGATTAAATGCTGCAATACGCAAAGTATTACTAATTAACAAAGCAGCCGTTAATACGGAAGCCAAGCCAACTGCAAGGGCACCATTTCGTAAAACGCCAAGCAATTTGAAGAAATTATCCAAAATTGTTCGTTGGTCTTGTACTACGTCAACACCTGGACGACCAGTAAATGCGGAAACCACAACACCATATTGAGTTGGGTCTTTCAACTTAACTCTGAAAGATTCTGGTAATTGGTCTGCGGTTACATTCTGCGCAATTGCTGAACCTTTAAATCGCTCTTGAAAGTGCGAGAAAGCTTCTGCTTGAGATTCGTAATAGACCTTATCTACAACTGGAAGAGCCTGTAGATCCTGCTGAATCGATAGTCGCTGTGCTGAAGTTACAACGCCTGTTGAGCAAGAAGAAGATTCAGATAGCGAGCTACAAAGAAATACTGAGACTTCAATTTTGTCGTACCAGTAATCTTTCATCGCTTTAACTTGTGCGTTTGAAAGTAAGCCAATACCCAGAAGGCTTAATGAGATTGCGGTTGTAACCATAACTGCGAAAGTCATGGTCGCATTACGACGTAGACCTATACCTACTTCACCAGCAATAAAACGTGCGCGCATCTAATTACCCCGTATATCCGTAAACGCCGCGTACCTGGTCACGAACAACGTGGCCGCGATCTAATTCAATAACTCGTTTACGCATCTGATCCACAATTCCGGAATCGTGCGTAGCCATTAATACTGTGGTGCCTTCGCGGTTAATGCGATCAAGCAATTTCATGATGCCGATTGAGGTTGCAGGATCAAGATTTCCCGTTGGCTCATCGGCAATCAAAATAGGTGGTTTTGTTACATAAGCTCGCGCAATCGCTACGCGCTGCTGTTCGCCACCAGAAATCTCAGAAGGCTTGCGATCGCCCTTATCTTCAAGGCCAACCAATTCGAGCACTTCAGGTACCTCGCGATTAATCTCTTTTTGAGAATGGCCAAGTACGTGAAGCGCGAATGCGACATTTTCTGTAATTGTTTTATTTGGAAGCAATCTAAAATCTTGGAAAACAGTTCCGACCTGGCGTCGCAGCTCTGGAACTTTATGGTTTGGCAAGGTATTCAAATCTTTACCTGCAACATGAATTGTGCCGGTGGTAGGTCTCTCTTCGCGCAGAACTAATCGCAAGAAAGTTGACTTACCGGAGCCGGAAAGTCCAACGAGGAAGACGAATTCGCCTTTTTCAATTTCAAGATTTACATTGTCGAGAGCTGGACGCTCTGTGCCAGGGTAAACCTTGCTGACGTTTTCAAATCGGATCATAACGGGGCAAGTTTAGGTAACTAAGGTGCGATTTCTGGCTATTTCGCTACTTTCGCAGCAAATTCACACGCTTAAATGCGATGAAAGGTGATTTATTACGCAGTACGACGCCAGCGAATTCCAGATTCGATGAAATCATCAATCTCACCGTTCAATACCGCTTGAGTATTTCCAGTTTCGTGATCTGTACGTAAATCTTTAACCATTTGATAAGGATGAAGAACATAAGAGCGCATCTGATTTCCCCAAGAACCAGTACTGCTTCCCTTAAGTGCATCAATCTTTGCCTGCTCTTCTTGGCGACGACGTTCTAATAATTTAGATTGCAAGACCGCCATTGCCGTTGCCTTGTTTTGAATTTGAGAGCGTTCGTTCTGACAGCTAACAACAATTCCGGTTGCCATATGTGTGATGCGCACTGCTGAATCAGTTGTGTTAACACCTTGTCCGCCTGGGCCAGAAGAACGATAAACGTCGACACGAATATCTTTTTCATCAATTTCAATATGATCACTTTGATCAACCACCGGCACAACTTCTACGCCGCAAAAGGATGTATGTCGTCTGCTCTGCGAATCAAATGGCGAAATACGTACTAAGCGGTGAGTTCCTTGTTCGACAGACAGCGTCCCGTAGGCATATGGAGCGCTAACGCGGAAAGTTGTTGATTTAATACCTGCTTCTTCACCATATGAAGTTTCAAGTACATCAACTTTGAAGTTATGGCGTTCGCAGTAACGCAAATACATGCGACTAATCATCTCTGCCCAGTCGCAAGCTTCGACTCCACCTGCTTCTGATCTGATCGTTATAAGTGCATCACGTTCGTCATATTCGCCTGATAATAAGGTTTGTACTTCTAGCTCGCCTAGAACTTTTGTAATTGCATCTAGCTCTTTATCGGCTTCTGCATAAGCGCTCTTGTCGCCCGCTTCTTCGGCAAGTTCAAGCAATACTGGAATATCTTCAATGCGTCGGCGCAGAGTTACCAGTTTGTTGATTTGCGATTGGGTGTGGCTGAGTTTAGAAGTTACGCGCTGTGCATTTTCGGTGTCATTCCAGAGATCTGGGGCGCCTGCTTCTTCTTCAAGTTTTACTGCGTCCGCTTTTAATTTCGGTAAATCTAAAACTTGTTCAATACCGGTGAGCGTTTGAGTAAGGGCAGCAATCTCCCCGTTGTAATCACGCTCGGCCATGTAGATAGTTTAGCGTTCGGATACATCATCCATTAACGCTTGAATTAAACTTTCCTGAAGCCAACCGAGCCAGGTATAAACAGCATAAACAGCCCTTAATGGGTCATCTGGTTTCAATAATTCCAAATGTTCTTGTTGTGAATCTTCGATTTTCAATCGAACACCGAGCGCCAATCGAATGTCATTTAAGCCACCCAGCCATGCGTTTGCACCTTCATGATCTAAATCAATTGGCTCGTCTCCGGCATTAATCAAATTACTTCGTATTGCCATTGAATGTGCACGCTTCTTTTCACGCAAAGTTGATTCTGTGTATCTGCGAAATTCTGAAGCCGCATCTTCGTCGGAATATGCATTTGGTAATAAGCGGAGTAGAACTTCGTCTTCTGGGGGCGCATCATGAACCGTAATTCCAACCATTGCCGCAAGAGGATCATCATGCGCATGATCAACGCGCTCAGCTAACAGTTCAATTATCTGTTCGCTTAAATTAATTAATACTTCGCGTTCGGATTCTGAAAATTTTGCCTGATACTCATTCTCTCCGTGGCGTCTGAATCCATTTGGTTCGTTATTCATTACAACTCTTCTTTGGAAATTGTTGCCCAAAGCCCATATTCGTGAAGTCTTTGAACATCACGTTCCATCTCTTCGCGCGAACCATTTGATACAACAGCTTTACCGTCATTATGTACTTTTAACATTAATTCTGTTGCATGCTCTTTGGTGTAACCAAAAAGTTCCATGAAAACATAAGTTACATATGACATCAAATTAACTGGATCATCCCAAACCACGCAGACCCATAAGCGATCATTACTAAAGATCGCCTTCAGCTCTTCATCTAGCTGAGTATTGATCTTGACCATAAGGAGATTTTAACTAACGAACGACAACTGTTACAGCCACAGATTGAGATCCGCCTGAACTAACGCGCAGCGCAAGGAAAGGGTCGATACCAGCTGAATATGTAAATGAATATCCGCCATTTGCATCAGCCGAGGTGCTTGCTACCTGAACCCACTTGCCATCAAATTTCTCAAGAAACACATTTGCCTGTTTACCCGGGTTGACCACTCCGCTAATTACTACTTTGCCATTCTTAGCAATACTCGCAGGCGCATTTATTTTTATCTGTGGCTTAACTTTGATGACTTGTTCGTTAGAGATTGATTCCAAGCGTTCCCAAGTTCCATCACTTCGAAGACGAACATTTTGATTTACTCCGAGATAAATTGGGAGTGAAACTTTGCCATCTATTCCCGTAGTTAATGTAGTGATCTCTCTCCAATTTGTATCAGTTTGATTCTTCACTTCTACCCTTATTGGAAGCGCTGCTACTGGTTGCTTATCAGCCAAAGTGAAGGTTCCAGAAAGATTAATTTGCTGGCCATAAACAAATTCTGAGAAATCACTTGTGATACTTGAAATTATCTTGTCAGGTGCAATTGATAGTGCGACATTCCTGATATTGGTCATCGCTTGAGCATCCTCAAAACCAACAGTCCATGCAGCCATTCCGCCTAAGCGATATTTAGATACTAATTGTGCACGAGCTTGGTATGCGCGAGCATCTTGATACCAAGCAACTCGTGTAGCGGTGCAACTTGTGGCTAATCCAGTTGAAGTATTGCCGTTGTATACCTTTTGATAGGTAAAAGTTGCTTCTTGATTACTCTCACTGTAACTAATGGTTGCGCCATAGCCTGCAGCCAAATTTGCCGCATTGCTCATAAGAAAAGTTGCAGCTTTAGCGCCGGCCGCGACAGTTTTTGCAACATCCGCAGGACAAATCCCATCAACTTTAGTTACCCAATCGCGTCCATAACCTGCAAGGCCAACGAAAACTTTAGAAGCAGGCATGATTGATACGGCATATTTAACGGTGGTCTCAGTCCAGGTAATTGGACCTATTGGTCCAGGCTTTGCCACGGAATAGTCGTATGTCATGATGCGCAAGCGATCAATAACAGGTGCAATTTCTGCCCAGGCGTAAACGTAATAACCTTTTTTACCTGATGCTGGATCAAGCAAATATGGGGTCGTTATTGAAAGTAATTTTCCATTTGCATGCAATGCCGCACTAAGAGACTTAACAAAGGCCACCCAAAATGGTCTGGTCTTATCCCAACTTGTATTTCCGTCGACAAATGCAAAATTCTCAAAATCCAAGTCGATACCGTCAAAATTATTTTTAGTAACTAAATCATTTATGGCTTTAACTGCGAGATCTCTACCTGCAGAAGTTGATAACAGATTTGATAAAACTAATTTATCTGTGCCATCTGTGATGGTAGGAATAATCAAAAATCCTGCACTTCTCATGGTCGCTAGTGGTGTAGCAATGGGAACGCTTGGGTTGGCCGGTGAATACAGATCGGTAATGCTTACTTTGGTGCCGTTGTACTTGATGGTGTACCAAAATGGCATCACCTCTTTGATCAAATCCGCATTATTTAGAGCAGCGGGCAAGGAAGTTTTCATCGCATAATAAGGAATCCAGCCGCTATAAATTTTGCGAGGTTGCGGATTCTCTGCAATTGCAGGGGTTAAAGAGAGCGATAGCAAAACCGCTATTGCCGCAGTGATTCGGGCTCTCTTTAACATAAGTGGGAGTTTACTTTTATAGGTAGAATTATCAGATGAAGGACTTACTACGTACCGCAGATTTATCGCGAGATGACGTCGAATTGCTACTAGAAACTGCGGCCAAATTTGCTGCAGAGCCACTTTCGGCATCTGATCATCTACGAAATAAAACAGTAGCAATTTATATGACTAAACCTTCTACTCGTACCCGCCTAGCGTCAGAAACTGCGACTGCACATTTGGGGGGCACACCTATTTTTATCCGTGGTGATGAATTACAACTTGGCCGCGGCGAAACAATTGCAGATACCGCCAAAATCATTAGTGGATTTTGTGATGCCTTGATTATCCGCACCTACAAGCAATCAGATGTCGATGAGCTGGGTACAAATGCATCAATCCCCGTCATCAATGCTCTAACAGATGACGATCATCCAACTCAATTGCTAGCGGATTGGTTGACGATTCGTGAAACCTTTGGAAAAGACATCTCTGGTCGAAAATTCTCTTACTTTGGCGATGGCAACAACATGACCCATGCTTGGTTAATCATGGGCGCAATTATGGGAGCTCATGTAGTTGCTGCTACTCCTGATGGAAAATGGGCGCCCGATGCAGATGTTGTTGCAAAAGCAAAAGAGATTGCAAAACAATCTGGCGGTACCGTCGAATTAACAAATGACCCAATCTCTGCTGCGAAAGATGCATCGGTAATTTATACGGATGTTTGGATGTCAATGGGTGATCCAGAATCTGAAAGAACTGAAAAAATGAAAGTGCTAGCACCCTTTGCTATAACTGAATCTTTAATGTCTCACACCACAAAAGATTCCATATTTATGCATTGCTTACCTGCACACCGCGGTGAAGAGGTTGAATCAAGCGTAATTGACGGAGAAAAGTCTGTAATTTGGCGCGAAGCGTTCCATCGTCGCACCACAATTCAAGCTCTGCTGTATCAATTAACACGCGGCCAGCTAAAGGGACGTCACTAGTAACAAACCCTTCGCGTGAGTACATTTACTTCATGCTTGTTGCAGTTCCTAAAGAAATCAGGGCTGGAGAGAAGCGCGTAGCGCTAGTTCCAGACGTCATTAATAAATTCACCAAACTCGGCTATGAAGTAATTATTGAAAGTGGCGCTGGTATTAATGCCCAAGCTACTGACAAAGATTATGAAGCTGCTGGTGCCAAAATTGCGAACGAAGTACTTAAAGATGCAGATGTGGTGCTCTCGGTTCAACCTTTAACTCCAGGCCAATCTGCAAGCCTGAAAAAAGGCGCGGTAACGATATCTTTCTTATCGCCAACAAATTCAGTTGAAAATATCGAAGCTCTTGCTAAGGCAGGAGCAACTTCTTTTTCTATGGAACTAGTTCCGAGAATTTCGCGTGCACAGTCAATGGATGCGCTTACTTCTCAGGCGCTATGCGCAGGTTATAAAGCGGCTTTGATTGGTGCAGAGTTAAGTCCACGTTTCTTTCCACTGCTTATGACAGCGGCCGGAACAGTAACTCCCGCGCAAGTGTTGGTCCTAGGTGCTGGTGTTGCTGGGCTCCAAGCGATTGCAACTGCTCGTCGATTGGGAGCGGTAGTGAGTGCATATGACGTTCGTCCTTCTTCAGCTGATGAAGTTAAATCAATGGGCGCAACATTTATTGAACTAGAACTGGAATCACTTGCAGGTACTGGCGGTTATGCCCGCGAAATGACCGAAGAGCGAACAAAGCAACAGCAAGATTTGTTAACACCATACATTGCCAAATCAAATGTAATCATTACTACCGCCGCAGTTCCTGGACGAACTGCTCCACGTTTGATGACTAAAGCGATGGTTGATGCAATGTCTCCTGGATCGGTAATCGTTGACTTAGCTGCAGAAACAGGCGGAAACGTCGAAGGATCAGTTGCAGGTGAAGTGATTACTACTTCTGGCGGCGTAATAATCTGGGGCGGCAAAGATGTGCCAAGCTCACTTCCATTTCATGCATCAAGTCTCTATTCAAGAAACTTACTCAATCTATTAACGCTAATAACTACTCCATCAAAGGATGGCGCACCTGTCGCGTTAAACATTGATTTTGAGGACGAAATTGTTACTGCTTCGGCATTAACTCATAACGGATCAAGGAGAAACTCATGAGCAATGGTTTAGCGCTATTAGCAATCTTCACCCTTGCAGTATTCGTTGGCTTTGAAGTTGTTTCGAAAGTTTCAACAACTTTGCACACCCCGCTTATGTCGGGAGCGAATGCAATCCACGGAATAATCTTGGTCGGTGCAATTCTTGTAGCCGGGCATGCAGATGGCGGACTTCAATTAGTTCTCGGAGTTCTTGCAGTTGTCCTTGCGACAATAAACATGATTGGTGGCTTCGTGGTCACGGACCGCATGCTTGAGATGTTCAAAGGAAAGAAATAACCATGAGCAGAAATCTCTATGACCTTCTTGGTTTGCTTTCATCTGTTGCATTTATTCTGGCACTTAAAGGTTTATCTCACCCAAAGAGCGCACGCCGTGGAAATTTAATTGGAGCAGCCGGTGCTGGTGTCGCCACATTTGTGGTTTTCTTTTATAGAGAAGATGGAAAAGGTTTACAAAATCTGCCACTAATTATTGGTGCCTTAGTTGTAGGTATTGCAGTTGGCGTACCAGCTGCGCGTATGGTTCAAATGACGCAGATGCCACAGATGGTTGCGCTATTTAATGGTGTCGGAGGTGGCGCAGCCGCTTTGGTGGCGATAGTCGAATACCTAAATCTTGGTAATTCAGCTTCTACTCTTGCAGTTATTGCAACAGTATTCACAGTTGTTGTGGGTTGTGTTTCATTTAGCGGTTCGGTCGTTACCTTCTTAAAATTGCAAGAGTTAATGACCACTCGCCCAGTTATTTTCCCTGGGGGACGTTTTGTAATTGCAGGCACACTTGTCGCAATAATTGTGAATGCCGGTTATGTGATCGTTCAAGGAGGCAATTCATTACTTGAATTGCTTGCTCTGCTCTCACTGATTTTTGGCGTGCTATTTGTGCTTCCAGTAGGTGGCGCCGATGTCCCAATCGTAATTTCACTCTTAAATGCCTTTACTGGCTTGACCGTTGCAGCTAGTGGATATGTACTTGAAAATATTCTTTTGATCGTTGCCGGAACCTTAGTAGGTGCATCTGGAACTATTT
>JALQWD010000078.1 GCA_023260175.1 Candidatus Nanopelagicaceae bacterium
CCGATCAAAGCAAAGAAATCAAGTTGCAATTGCAGGCTATACCAACGCTGGTAAATCATCTCTATTAAACCGCTTAACAAATGCGGGCGTACTTGTAGAGAATGCGTTGTTCGCAACTTTGGATCCAACTACTCGTCGCACTGAAACCACTGAAGGTCGCATCTATACGCTGACTGACACTGTGGGATTCGTGCGCCACTTGCCGCACCAATTGGTTGATGCATTTAAATCAACGCTAGAAGAGGTAACTGGTGCGGATTTGATTGTGCATGTAGTCGATGGTTCGCATCCAGATCCATTCGAACAGATTCGTGCAGTGCGTGAAGTGATTTCAGAAATCGGAGCATCAGAGATTCCAGAAATTATCGCGATCAATAAAGCAGATGTGGCAGAGCCAGAAGTAATCATGGCGCTGCTTCGCAAAGAAGATAACGCTTTTGCCTTTAGCGCAAAGACTGGTTTTGGCGTTGACAACTTATTGCGTGCAATTGAAAATTCGCTGCCGCATCCGAATATCGAAATTGATACCGTGATTCCATATACCCGCGGCGATCTAGTAAATGCGATTCATGAAAAGGGCGAAGTTCTAGAAGAGGAATATCGCCCAGAAGGCACCTATTTACGTGCGCTGGTTGATGATCGCTTAGCCAAGAAGATAAGTGGCGTAACCGACAGGGAATAAAGGCCCTTTCCGCGTGGTTAAGTGGAAATAACGGGTCAAATAGGGCAACCTACGCCCGTTCGGTAAAGAAATAGCAAGAATTGAAAGGTGGTGCAAAATGGCAACGGATTACGACACACCCCGAAAGACGGATGAAGAACTCCACGAGGAATCCTTAGAAGAACTCAAAGCCAAGCGCGCCGAGGTTCAATCAGGCAAGATTGATATCGACGAAGAAGAGGAAGCAGAAACTCTAGAGCTTCCTGGCGCAGATCTATCTGGCGAAGAACTCTCAGTACGAGTAGTTCCAAAGCAGGAAGATGAATTTACTTGCAGCCGTTGCTTCTTGGTATCTCACGTAGCAAATATTGCAAAGGGCAGTGGCGCTAGCGCTGTCTGCCGCGACTGCGCTTAATTAGCTCTGCAGTTAAAGCTTCGTAATTATTACTTCCAATTAACCAGTAACTGGTTTTATCGCGTTCATCATTTACAAAAAATTTTACGCCTGTCTTAACCCATGGGCGAGTAGCGTGAAATGCACGCGCATCTGAATTAATGGTGCGATGCAATTTATATTCCGCTTCGTTTAGCGCAACTGCATCACCTAAGAATTTAAGTTCTATATGCGCACGATCCACGCGCAGTTCCTCATCAACACTTATGACCATTCGCATCTTCAACCATAGATATGGCATGAATCCAGTTAAGACGGCCAATGTGACAGCAGCGTGCGGAGTATCAAATGCGCCCCAGATAGCAACAGCGATAGAGAAGAACATAAAGTAGATAAAGCTCATCCAAGAAAGTGCTGGATTTACTACTTCTTTATATGTTTCCTGCGTTGCCATAAGAGAAAACTAGCGTAAATTAGCGGCATGGCTATCGAAATGCCGGAGCGTCATCCACTCGCTCCAAAACCTGGCGAAGAGATCCCGTCACATTTAAATATGTGCTTTGGTTGTGGCGTTGATCATCCAACAGGTCTACATATGAAATCAATTGCAGGTGAAGGTTTAACTGCAACCTGCGAATTCACAGTCACCGAGATGCACCAAGGTGCGCCGGGGCTAGCTCACGGTGGCCTACTTTCACTTGCCTTCGATGAGGCGCTCGGAAAGTTAATGTATTTGCTTCAGGTGCCAGCGGTAACCGCGCATTTGGATACTGATTTTATTAAGCCAATTCCAGTTGGTTCTAAGTTATTTATTAATGCTCGAATCACTGGCCAAGAACGTCGCAAGGTTTACACCGAAGCTGAAGGTCGTCTAAATAGCGTAGATGGCGAATTAGCTCTTAAAGCTAGCGCTCTTTATATCGTGGTCGGTATCGAACACTTTGTTAAAAATGCCGCTGATGGATTTATCAATGACAAGATGTTTGGTATCAATCCATGATCGTACAAATTCAGCGCATAGATAAAGGTCTACCGCTTCCAGATTATGCACGCGCAGGCGATGCCGGCATGGATGTTTATTCCACAATTGATTGCACCTTGGCGCCAGGAGAGCGCGCAATTGTTCCTACGGGCATTGCGATTGCACTCCCAGAAGGATTCGTCTGCTTCGCGCATCCACGTAGCGGCTTAGCAGCAAAGAACGGAATTTCAATTGTTAACGCACCAGGAACAATTGATTCGGGATACCGCGGCGAAATTAAGATTATTTTGATCAATACAGATAAAACCGAAAGTTTTGAAATCAAACGCGGAGATCGCATTGCGCAATTAGTCTTCCAGAAGTTTGAATCAGCGCGATTCTTTGAAGTAGAGCAGCTACCAGAATCGCAACGCGGTGGCGGAGGATTCGGAAGTACTGGTCAATGAGCCAAGAGAAAGAGGCCATCCTCAATGCAATGGGTGGCAAGCGCGGATTAATTGATAACGGCCTGCCATCAATTCTTTTCTTAGTTGTATTTAATATTCAACACGAACTACGTAGCGCAATTTATGCCGCTATTGCACTTAGCGCAGCGCTTGCAGTTTGGCGCTTGATCAAGCGCGATACCTTGCAGCATGCGATCAGCGGGGTATTGGGCGTCTTGATTTGCGCCTGGTTTGCCAAACAAGGTGGCCAAGCGAAGGATTACTACATTCCATCTTTCATTAAAAACAGCGCTTATGCGTTTGTATATGCAGTTAGCAATTTAGTTGGCTGGCCGATACTTGGAATGGTTATTGGGCCAATCATCGGCGAGAACATGGAGTGGCGAAAAGTCGCAGCCCGCAAACGTGTTTATGTAATGGCTGGGTGGGTCTGGGTTGGAATGTTTGTGCTCCGTTTAGTAATTATGTATCCGCTTTATAAAGCAGATCAATTAAACGCGTTGGGCATCGCAAGTATCGCTCTTGGATATCCGCTATTTTTATTAACTATCTGGTGGACCTGGCTGATTATTAGAACTGTGCCATCAGTAAAAGCTGAAGCTTAATTACTAATAAAACAAGCTTTTAAAGTTGCTTCGGCAACGTTAGAAGCTACGAAAATCAATTCATCACCAGCAGCGAAGGTGTCATGCGCCTTTGGGCTAAAGACTCGGCCATCGCGGACGATTGTGGCAAGTGATGCGTTTTCCGGTAATTGAATTTCGCCAACAGTCTTACCGATGCAATTTGATCCATCAGGAAGTGTAAGTTCTAGCAAGTTTGCCGAACCCTTACCGATAGTAAATAACTTAACCACATCGCCGACAGATACTGCCTCTTCTACAAGAGCTGCAATGATGCGAGGGGTAGATACAGAGACATCAACGCCCCAAGACTTATCAAATAGCCATTCATTCTTTGGGTGATTTACTCGAGCCACAACGCGTGGGACACCGTATTCGGTTTTAGCTAATAGCGAAGCAACTAAATTAACTTTGTCATCACCAGTAG